>CANFZJ010000307.1 GCA_947451445.1 Comamonadaceae bacterium | reverse complement strand
CTAGCGTGAAAAAAAGCACCAGCCGGAACAGGCCCAACCGGTGGACCAGGGTGTAGAGCACATCGGTGCGGATGGCGGCGCGGTCGTGCACCGGCTCCACGGGCCGCCAGCGCTGCAGCGGCCCCAGTACCGCCACCAGCACCAGCAGCTGCAACAGCCCCACCAGCAGCCAACCGGTCGCGGTAAACGCGTCCTCCACCCAGCCCCCCAAGCCGATGGCAAACACCAGCGGCTGCACCAGGGTTTCAAACAGCCACTGTTGGGCGTCGGAGAACAGGTTGGTCAGAAAATCCATGGTGTTTACTGGGGATGGGCCACCATCCAGGTGGTGTAGTCCGGGTGTTCACGCAGGGTTTTAAAGCAAAAGCCGCGCTCTTTGAGCCCCACCAGCAATGGCTCCAGCACGGTGGGGGCCCAGGGGTCTTTGCGCGACCAGATGCCCAGGTGGGCCAGCAAAATGTCGCCACTGCGGATATTGCGCAGGGCCTGGGCCAGCAGCGTGGCGTTGCTGGCACGTTCGCTGGACAGCTCGTCGCCCAGAAAACCCGCCGCAGCCCAGCCCACATGGGCATAGCCACAGGCCTGGGCGGCGGCCAGCAGGGCGGGCGAGGTCTTGCCGCCCGGTGCGCGAAACAGCGGCAGCGGGGCCTGCCCGGTCATGGCCTGCAAGCGCTGGTTAGCGTGGCGGATTTCTGCGCAGTACTGGGCTGCCGTCCAGGTGAATTCTTTGTCGGTGTCTGGCCCGGCCGAGGGTTTGACGCGAAACTGCCCGCCCGGCGCATCGCCCTTCCAGTACACGTGGTCGTAGGTGTGTGAGGCGAAGGCGTGGCCTTCGGCGGCGCGGGCCTTCCACCACGGAGCCCAGTAGTCGCCCAGGCTGCCGTCGCCCTCTTGCGTGCGCTCCTGTGCGCCGAAAAACGTCACCTTGACCTGCTGCCGCGCCAGCACGTCGGCAATCAGCGGGGCCACGGCCATGTGGCCGGTGTCGAAGGTCAGGTACAGCGGTTTACAGTCTTTTGGGCCGCCAGCGCAAATAGCACCTGCGCTGGCAGCTATCAAACCAATAGCAAGCAGGGTTTTAGCGTGCCGCATGGTCCAGCGTCCACACGCCGTGCGGCGAGCGGCCCACGTTGACCTGGCGCACCACCTTTTGCAACTCCAGGTCGATCACGGTGAGCTTGCGCGCCCAGCGCGATGTGACCATCAGCAGCTTGCCGTCGGCCGACACGTCCATGCAGTCCGGCCCGCCGGGGACCGCGTAGGTGGCCACCGTCTCCATCGTTTGCAGGTCGATCTTGCTGATACTGTTGCCGACGCGGTTGCTCACAAACACATGGCGCTTGTCGCCCGCGGCGCGGAAAGCGTGCGAGCCCTTGCCAGTGGTGATGACCTTGGTGCGCACGGCGGTCTTGCCGGACACGTCGTACACCTCCACGCCCTCCCCGCCCGTCAGGCCGACCAGCAACTGCTTGTCGTCGGCTGTGCCGTACACGTCGGCCGGCATGGTACCGGTGGGCACGCGCCATTTCAGGGTCTGGGTGGCCAGATCCACCGCGACCAACTCGTCGCTGTCCTGCATGGTGGAGTAAATGGTGGTGCTTTTGCTGTCAATCCACAGGTGGCTGGGGGTTTTGCCGGTGGCCACGCGCTTGGCCAGCACCATGTCCTTGCCGTCCCAGCGGTAGATGTCGATGTGGTTGAGCCGGTTGGCGGCGGTGACAAACCACTTCATGTTGGGCGAAAAGCGCAGCTGGTACGGGTCCAGCACATCGCGCACCACGCGCTGGATCTCGGCCGTCTTGGGGTCGATGAAGGTCAGCGTATCGGACAGCGCGTTGGCGATGATGAGCGACTTCTCGTCCGGCGTGAGGTACATGTGGTGCGGCTCTTTGCCGGTCGGGATCCGTTGGGTCTCCGTCCAGGTCAGCGGGTCGATCACACTGACATTCGCATCCAGCGAGTTCAAAACAAAAATGGGAGATGCCTGGGCCTGGCCAGCGGCCAAGGCAAGCGCAAAGGCCACAGAGGCCGCACAACGGACAAACAACTTCACGGCGCACCACTGAAAAAAGACAACCCGCGAGTGTAGCCGCCGGGCTGCCTGCTTTCGGGCCGAGGCTTACGGCGCCACTGCCACCGGGTCCATACCGGTGCGGCGCACGATGGGCGCGGCCGCTGGCGAGGCCAGGTACCGGATCAAATGCTGTGCAGCCTCGGGGTTTTTGGCTCCCGTGGCGATGCCTGCCGAGAAAAAGATGGTCTGCTGCACCTCTTGTGGCAGCGGGCCCACAAAGTCCAGCGCCTTGAACGGCAACAGCTCGCTGACCTGCTGAAAGCCGATTTCCGCATCGCCGCGCTCCACCACCGTCCCCACGCGCTCGCTGAAAATCTTCTTCGCCTTGTCCTTGACCTGCTCGGCCACGCCCAGGCGCTGGAACAGCTCGGTAGACAAATAGGTGCCGCTGGCACTGGCCGAATAGGCGATGGACTTGGCGTTCAGCAGCGTCTGGCGCAGCGCGTCCACGGTGCTGATGTCTGGCTTGGGCGTGCCCTTGCGCACCGACATCCCGATGATGGAACGCGCCAGGTCCACCCGGCTGCCGGGCACCACCTTACCTTGGCGGATGAGGTCGTCCAGCGCCGAATCGGCCAGGATCACGATGTCGAACTGCTCGCCGCGCGCCAAGCGGCTGGGAATGGCGTCCGGTGCCGTGCCGATGGACGCACCGTAGGCGGTGGCCACCTTGTTCTGGCTGGCCTGCTCGTACAGTGGCACCAACTGGTTGTAGGCCGCCGTGAACCCACCGGAGCTGACCACGTGGATGTCCGCCGCCGTGCTGGTCTGGGCGAACAACACCAGGCCCAGGCCGGTCGCCAAGGCAGCGCGGCGCGCGATATTTTGAAGGGTAGATAGGTCCATCATGTTGTGTCTCCTCGCAGATAAATAAATTCGGACTTACGCAGCGCCGCCCTGTGTCGCCCTCCAGGCGCACAGGGGACTTGCGTCCAGTCCTGTCAATCTTCTTTCATGTCCGCTGCCTTGGCGATCGGGCCCAGGCGGGCTTTTTCGCTGGCAATGAACTTGACGAACTCTTCACGCGTGCCGCCGATGGGGTCAATACCCTGCGGAATCAGGCGGGCGCGCAGCTCGCTGGACTTCAGCGCTGCGTCCACGGCCCGGTTCATCTTGTCCAGAATCTCCACCGGCGTGCCCTTTGGCGCAAACACACCCGACCAGTGGCCGATCACCACATTCGGAAAGCCCTGCTCTTGTGCCGTCGGCAAATCAGGCAGCGCGGCGATGCGGCGGCTCCAGGTAGAGGCAATGGCGCGCAGCTTGCCGCCCTTGATCTGCGGCAACACGATGGCGCTGGACTCGGACGTGGCGTCCACCTGCTTGCCGATGACGGCCACCATCCCCTCGGAGCCGCTCTTGTACGGCACCACCTGGATCTTGGCCATGGACTTGAGCTTGAGCATCTCGGCCACAAAGTGCGGCGTGCTGCCCGTGCCTGCGGTAGAAAAGTTCAGGCCCGGTGCCACTTTGGCGGCGGCCATGAAGCCTTTCAGGTCTTTGATCGGCGAGTCCACCGGCACCACAATGACCGACGGGCTCACCGTCAGCATCGCCACCGGCACCAGGTCGTCCTCTTTGTAGGGCATCTTGGGACGGATCATGGCGTTGGTTACCACCCCGGCCGCAGGCGTTAAAAAGGTGTAGCCATCGGGGGCCGACTTGGCCACGATGTCCGCGCCCAGCACCGAGCCCGCACCGGGCTTGTTTTCCACAATGATGGGCTGGCCCAGCTGCTTGGACACCGACTCGGCCACCGCCCGCGCCACCAGGTCGTTGGCACCGCCGGGGCCAAACGGCACGACGAATCGAATGGGCTTGGACGGCCAGGTATCGGCAAAACTGGACACAGCGGCTGCGCCCAACAACACAGCGGTGGCAAAGCGGGAGATGGAATGTTTCATAGACGTTAAAAATGGTGAGGTGCGCATCGTAGGCAAGGCACAATCATTTGTAAATTGCAAGTTAACGATTGATTGATGCATGCCACAAATTAATCTCCCCACCACAGCGCCCACCCAACGCCTGAATTTCGGGCTGGACGACCTGCAGGCCTTTGTTGCCGTGGCCGAGCAGTCCAGCTTTCGCGCTGCGGCCCAGACGCTGTGCCTGTCCCAGCCCGCACTGAGCCGCCGCATCGACAAGCTGGAAACCGCGCT
>CANFZJ010000306.1 GCA_947451445.1 Comamonadaceae bacterium | reverse complement strand
GCATATTCCAGCATCAAACCCACAATGCCGATGACAAAAATCGCGATGATGATGTTTTTGACGTTCAGGTTGTTCCATTCGTCCCACACCCAGAAGCCAATGCCCACGCCGCCGGTCAGCATTTCAGCGGCCACGATCACCAGCCAGGCCGTACCCACAGCAAGACGCACGCCAGTCAGCATGTAGGGCAGCACGGCGGGGAACAAAATCTTGGTGACGATCTTCCATTCGCTCAAGTTCAGCACCCGGGCCACGTTCATGTAGTCCTGCGGCACGCGCTGCACGCCCACGGCGGTGTTGATGACCATGGGCCAGATCGAGCAGATGAAGATGGTCCAGATGGCGGCCGGGTTGGCGCCTTTGAATACCATCAGGCCAATTGGCAGCCAGGCCAGCGGCGACACCGGGCGCAGCAGGCTGATCAGCGGATTGAACATGCGGCCCATGAACTCAAACCGGCCGATCACAAACCCGGCCGGTATGCCCACCAGCGCGGCCAGGCCAAAGCCCACCGCCACGCGCTCCAGAGACATCAGCACGTTCCAGCCCACGCCCTGGTCGTTCGGGCCCTTGCGGTAGAACGGGTCGCTGAACAGCACGACCGCCTGTTTGAAGGTGTCGATGGGCGAGGGGATGCTGCTGGAGGTGCCGATAGAGACCAGTGCCCAGATGCCCACCAGCAGGCCCAGTCCAAAGAAGGGTGGCAGGACTTTCAGCCACAGGCCGCGCCAGTCATAGGGCATTTTGGGGATTGCCATTTTTACGTCTTTCAGGGCTGTAGCGCTTGTTGTATCTGCGCTGGTAGCTACTGTTTTAGGAGCGGCTGTGGTGTCTGCTTCGTCGAACTCGACGCCTCGGGGGGAATGGAATACGGCACTGACCATGGGGTTCTCCTAGGGCAAAAAATCTTCTCGGCACCCGCCATTCCTGCTTGCGCGGGAATGGCGGAGCGGGTGCTTTTTAAGCGTGGACCTTGAACGAGTCGGCGTACTTTTTAGGGTCCTTGCCGTCCCACACCACGCCGTCCATCAGCTTGCTGGTGCGCATGTCGCTCTTGGGCACGGGCGTCTTGGTGGCGGCGGCGGCCTCTTTGTAAATGGCAGTCTGGTTGATCTGCTTGGCCACGGCCAGGTAGTCGGGGTGGTCTTTCAGCAGGCCCCAGCGCTTGTGCTGGGTCAGGAACCACATGCCGTCGGACAGGTAGGGGAAGTTGACCGCGCCGTCGTTGAAGAACTTCATGCTGTTCGGGTCGTCCCAGGTTTTGCCCATGCCGTTTTGGTAGCGGCCCAGAATGCGCTGGTTGATGGCGTCCACGCTGGTGTTCACGTAGCTCTTGTCGGCAATGGTGTCGGCCATCTTGTTTTTGTTGGCCAGGCTGGCGTCGATCCACTGGCTGGCTTCCAGGATGGCGGCGGTCACCGCGCGGGCGGTGTTGGGGTTTTTCTTGACGAACTCGGCGGTGGTGCCCAGCACCTTTTCAGGGTGGTCCTTCCAGATGTCCTGGGTGGTGGCGGCGGTGATGCCGATGCCGTCAATGATGGCGCGGTGGTTCCAGGGCTCGCCCACGCAGTAGCCGTCCATGTTGCCGACGCGCATATTGGCCACCATTTGCGGTGGCGGCACGGTGATCACCTTGGCGTCGCTCAACGGGTTGATGCCGTTGGCCGCCATCCAGTAGTACAGCCACATGGCGTGCGTGCCGGTGGGGAAGGTCTGGGCGAAGGTGTATTCGCGCTTTTCGGACGCCATCAGCTTGGCCAGGCCGGGGCCGTCCACCGCGCCTTTTTCGGCCAGTTTTTTGCTCAGGGTGATGGCCTGGCCGTTGTTGTTCAGCGTCATCATCACGGCCATGTCTTTTTTGGGGCCGCTCACGCCCAGGTGCACGCCGTAAATCATGCCGTACAGCGCGTGGGCAAAGTCCAGTTCGCCGTTGACCAGCTTGTCGCGCACACCGGCCCAGCTGGCTTCTTTGGTGGGGATGATCTTCACGCCGTATTTTTTGTCAAAACCCAGTACCGAGGCCATCACCACGCTGGCGCAGTCGGTCAGGGGGATGAAGCCGATCTTGACCTCTTCTTTTTCGGGCTTGTCGGAGCCTGCGGCATAGGCCACGGCGCGCAGGGCGGGACTGATACCAACAGCACCGACGGCGGCGGTTTGCAGAATGGTGCGGCGGCTGAGTTTGGTGCTCAAAAGGTCGGTCATGGGCTCATTCCTTGTGGAAAAAAGAAAACAAAAAAGGCGTCCTCACCGCGCAGTGCGCTACAGCTTTTCAGGGCTGCAGCCTTCTGCGGGTGGGGACGCCTTTGTCCGGATACTGTTCGCTGCTACCCGCCTTTGGGTAGTCGCTGCCATGGGACCAACGTTGGTCTTAGTCTATTTAAGCAAACAGTGTGCCAGGTCTTGTTTTTGTTATTTGCTATTTAATTTGTAGCTGTTTGTGCAGGTGGAGCGTGTGCTGCAGGCTTATTTTGTTTAAATTGCTTCGGGTGCGTCATAGTTGTGCATTGCACCATTTCAGGGGGGTCAGTAGCGTGGCAACGCCAGGATGGCGGGTTGGCCGCTGCCTAGCTTGAACGCGGCCACGGTGTGGACCAAGTCTTGTGCCTGGGTGCGCAGGGTGCTGGCTGCAGCGCTGACTTGCTCCACCAGGGCGGCGTTTTGCTGCGTGATCTGGTCCATCTGGGCCACGGCGGTGTCTACTTGGGCCACGTCGCGCGACTGGGTTTGGCTGGCATGGCTGATTTCGCCCATGATGTCGGTCACCCGGCGAATGCTGTCCACCACATCGGTCATGGTGGCGCCCGCCTTGTCTACCAAGGCGGTGCCGGTTCCCACGCGCTCCACGCTGGCGTCGATCAGTACCTTGATCTCTTTGGCGGCGTTGGCGCTGCGCCCGGCCAGGCTGCGCACCTCGCTGGCCACCACCGCAAAGCCCCGGCCTTGCTCGCCTGCGCGGGCCGCTTCCACGGCGGCGTTGAGCGCCAGGATGTTGGTCTGGAAGGCGATGCCGTCAATGACGCTGATGATCTCGGAAATCTTGTGCGACGACTCGTTGATGCCCTTCATGGTGTCCACCACCTGGGCCACCACGGCACCCCCTTGGCTGGCGATGCTGGCGGCGGTCATGGCCAGTTGGTTGGCCTGGTGCGCGCTGTCTGAGTTGTGTCCCACTGCGGCAGCAAACTCTTTCATCGCGGCGGCGGTTTGCTCCAGTGCAGATGCCTGGTGTTCGGTGCGCTGTGCCAGGTCGTGCGTGCCCTGGGCGATTTCGCTACTGCTGGTGGCAACGTTGTCCGCACCTTGGCGTACCTGGGTCACCACGTCTACCAACCCTTGCTGCATCTGTTTGAGCTGGGCGAGCAGGCTGTGGTCGTCGCCTGTGCGGAGCTCTATGTTGTAGCTCAGGTCCCCAGCGCCCACGCGGCGCGCCACGCTCACGGCTACGCCGGGTTCGCCGCCCAGGCGGCTCAGTACGCCACGGATGATCCAGACACCGCACACCACGGCCAGCAGTGCGGCCACGACGCCGCAGGCCAGCATCACCTGCATCATGGTGCGTGCCTTGCCGAGGGCTTCGGCGGTGATGTGGGTGGCTTGCGTGAGCTGCTCTGCCCGGAAGGTATCCAGTTGCTTTTGAATGGCCTCGCTGGCGTCGTCGAAACCCGGGTGGCCCGCACTGCCTTTCATCAGCAGGTTGCCCGCTTCCATGCCTTGCTCCACGTAGGTTTGGGCCATGGTTTGCCCCGATGCATAAAACTTGGCAAAGTTGGCATCCATCGCGTCCAACTGTTGCTGGGCTTTGGCGTCGTCTTTGTAGAGCTGCTTGAATTTGGCGATGTTTTCGTGGAATTTCTGGTTGGCCTCGGCGGCGTCTTTGTAGCCATCGGGGTCGTGGGTGGCCGATACATCGGTTAAGAATTGCTGTGCATCGGATCGGCCCAGGTTCATTGCGTCCGTGGTTACCACCGCGTCCAGGGTCTCTTCGCCAATTTTGCGTACGTCATTGGTGAGATCGGACAGCAGCCAGGCCACTGCCAAAAGCGTGGCTATGAACAGCCCCGCGACCACGGAAAACCCAATGGTGAGGCGGGATTGGATACCGAGTTTATGGAGCATGGTTTGTAATTCTCTGAAGGATGGGGTGAGCCTGGAACCCGCACCAAGGTGCTGGCTAGTGTGACTTAATGTTACGACAGATGGGGGCTGCTCTTCAGTAAGTCAGCGTCTGCTT
>CANFZJ010000305.1 GCA_947451445.1 Comamonadaceae bacterium | reverse complement strand
CGGTGCGCCTGCGTGTGCCGCAGCGGCCAGCATTGCGGTGATGCCGGGCAGCACGCGAATGTCCAGCGGCTGCCACTCGGGCCGGTCTTCCAAGGCTTCAAACACGGCGGAGGCCATGGCAAACACCCCCGGGTCGCCGGACGACACCACCACCACGCGGCGGCCCGCAGCGGCCATCGCCAGGGCCGCACGGGCGCGGTCCAGCTCGACCCGGTTGTCGGATGGATGCAGCGTCAGCCCCGCGCGCGGCGCGATGCGGGCCACGTAGGGGATGTAGCCCACCACGTCGGTGGCGTCTGCCAGGGCCTGCGTGACCTCGGGCGTGACCAGCGTGGGGTCACCGGGACCTAAGCCCGCGATGTACAGCCAGCCGCTCATTCCAATATCTCCGGGCGGCGACCGTGGCCGTGTACCAGCACGATGGCGAAGTAGGGGCAGTCGCTGCCGTCCACCTCGGCCAGCGGCAGCACGCGCTGGCCCGGCATGGTGCCGCGTTCGACCAGCCAGGCCTGGTCCAGCCGCCCGGCGGCGGCCAGCGCACTGCGCACGCGCGGCAGGTTGCGGCCGGTTTTCATGATCACCAGCGCGTCGGCGCTTTGCATGTGGCGCAGCAGCTCGGCCTCGGGCAGCGTGCCCATCAGCACCACCAGCACGTCGTCGCCCCAGGTGATGGGCGTGCCGGTGGCCGACCAGCAGCCCACCATGCCGGGGATGCCGGGAATCACCTGCACCTCGGCCCGGCCCTTTAGGCGGGTGTAGAGATGCATGAACGAGCCGTAAAAGAAGGGGTCACCCTCGCAGAGCACCAGCACGTCCTCAGACTGCGCCAGAGTTTGCAGACGCGCGGCCCAGTCGTCGTAAAACGCGGCCAGGCAGGCGATGTATTCGGGGCTGTCGAAGGGCAGCTCGGTGGTCACCGGGTATTCCATCGCGTACTCGACCGCATCGGGGGCCAGCATGCCGTCCACAATGCGCCGCGCCTGGCCGGGCCGGCCTTTTTTGCGGAAATAGGCCACGTGGCGGGCGGTGCGGATGGCGCGGTCGGCGCGCACGCTCATCAGATCGGGGTCGCCAGGGCCCAGCCCGGCGCAGAGGATGCGGCCCATCAGATCTCCCTCCGGCAGGCGAGCGCATTCACAGCGGCTACCGTGATGGCCGAGCCGCCCAGGCGGCCCTGCACCACCAGCGCGGGCACGGGCAGGTCGGCCATCAGCGCGGCCTTGGATTCGGCGGCACCGATAAAGCCGACCGGGCAGCCGATGATGGCGGCGGGGCGGGGGCAGCTGGGGTCTTGCAGCATGTTCAGCAGGTGGAACAGGGCGGTGGGTGCGTTGCCGATGGCTACGATGGCCCCGGCCAGGTGGGGCCGCCACAGCTCCAGCGCGGCGGCGCTGCGGGTGGTGGCCATGTGCAGGGCCAGGTCGCGCACGGCCGGGTCGTTCAGCGTGCAAATCACCTGGTTGTGGGCGGGCAGGCGGCTGCGGGTAATGCCTTCGCTGACCATGCGCACGTCGCACAAGATGGGGGCTCCGGCTTCCAGCGCTGTGCGCGTGGCCTCGGCCATGCCGGGGCTGAACTGGATGTGGGCCTCCAGCCCGACCATGCCCGTGGCGTGAACCATGCGGACGGCGGCCAACTCTTCAATGGGGTTGAAGCGGCCTAGATCGGCCTCGGCCCGGATGGTGGCGAAGGACTGGCGGTAGATAGCAGCGCCATCGGTTTCAAATTTATGACGCATGAAAAATCGGGGGCAGATAGGAAGCGATGGTTTCAGGGGATAAGGCCCGCAAGTCGGGCGGCGTGGAGGCTACACCAAAGCGGATCAGGTCGAACCCCGCCGGTGTCGCCACCAGCGTGGGCGCGGCCTGGGGGTGGGCGCAGCCTTTGCTGCAGCCAGAGACATGCAGCAGGCTGCCGGGCGGCACCAGTGCGGCCAGCGTGCGGGCTAGTGGGCGGGTGGCTGCGGCGGCTTGCAGGCAGCCGGGCGCGCCGGTACAGGCGATGACGCGCAGGCGCGGATCAAAGGGCTGGGTGATGAGGCCGCCCCCATCCGGCGCGTGGGCGCAGCCTTCGAGCAGCAGCATCTGCCACGGCGTCATCCGCAGCGCGCCCCGCGCGGCCAGGGCCGCGAGGGTGCTGGCCTGGATTTGGCCGAACTCAAAGCCGACCAGCCAGCCGTGGGCCACCGGGCCGGGTTGGGGGGCGGCGGCGGGTGCTGCGTTCGCCGGGGTCTGGAAGCGTGGCGGCAGCGGCTGGTATGCCGTGGGAGTGGCCAGGGCAGCCATGCGGCGGCTGCCGTGGGCCAGGAACCAGCGGGCCAGTTCCATGGCGGTGGGGATGGCCTCATTCAAGTCCACCACCGCGCCGGTCGGGTAGCCGTCTGCCCGCACCAGGATGCCCTGGGGTGCGCGTTCGAGGCGGATGTCGGCCGAGCTGGTGTGCAGCACGGTCTGCGCGACGCAGTCCACTGCAAAGCCGAACTTGCCGGGCAGGGTGGGTGCGTCGGCGTCGGCCAGGGCATCGGCCAGGGCGGCAGCCAGGTGCAGCGTGCCGTCGTCGGGGGTCCAAAAGGGGTTGACCAGGATGTTGCGCCGCGCCTCGGCTTGCGGGCTGGCGTCCAGCAGGCCCAGGCTGCGCAGCCCGTCCAGCACGGCGGGATGGTCAGCCGGTGCCACGCCGCGCAGCTGCAGATTGGCGCGCTGGGTCAGGTCCAGCAGGCCGTTGCCATGGCGCTCCGCCAGCGCGGCGATGCCCAAAGCCTGCGCCGGACTCAGCTGCCCGGCAAATGGTCGCACCCGTACCACCAGCCCGTCGCCCGACAGCATCGGGCGCAGCGCGCCGGGGCACCAGCCTTGGGTTTGCGGGGTGGAGGGGGTGGACATGGGGTTTTTTAATGCGTGGAGCGTGCCACTAAATTTTTATAAGAAATAGGGCTCTAACGCATATTTTAATTGCGCAGGCAGCTATCAAAATAATAGTGTCGGCGCATGCAGGCATTGCATTTTGGCGGCTTGGCTGCATCTAAGCCCCATCGACCACAACCCACAGGGTTTCTATGAACGTCCAAGAGCGCGGGCTATTGTCCCAATTTTTGCAGCAACTGGCCCAGGCCCAGGCCGGACCCAAAGACGCCGAGGCACAGGCGCTGATCGACAGCGCCGTGGCGCGCCAGCCGGATGCCAGCTATCTGCTGGTGCAGCGCAGCTTGTTGCAAGACAACGCCCTGCAAGCCGCGCAGGCGCAGATTGCCAGCCTGCAGGCCGAGTTGCAGCGGGCCAAACCTGCGGTGGGGGGCAATTTTTTGGACGCCAATGCCTGGGGTCGAGCGCCAGTGGCCCCGGTTTACGCACCCGCAGCCGGCGTGCAGCAAGCCCCCGTCTACCAGCAGGCCCCGGTGGCCGCTGCACCGTCGCGCTTCCAGGCGCCCAGCTTTTTGACCGGCATGGCGACCACCGCTGCCGGGGTGGTGGCGGGGGCGTTTTTGTTCCAGGGAATCGAGAGTCTGATGGGCCACCACGGCAGCGGCCACCAGGCTTTGGCGGGCGGTGATGCGCTGGGTGGCGGCTTGAATGCTTCGGCGTTTGGTCTGAGCGACCCTGCTGCACCGGCCCCGTTGCTGGACAGCCATGACCGTGATGCCCCCAGCGACGCGGCTGCCGATACGTTCAGCCTGGACGATAGTGGTGCGGGGTCCGACGACTGGGCCTGATCTGCATTGCTTTTGTTTTGATAGCTACTCGCGCAGGTGCTGCCTGCGCGAGTGGCTTATTTGACTGGAATCGGTGTGGCGCGGTCTACCGGCACGGCGGTGATAGCGTTTTGCGGCGAGCCGTCGATCAGTTTGTCGGAATAGGTCAGGTACACCAAAGCGTTGCGCTTTTTGTCCACCATGCGCACGATGCGCAGCTTTTTGAACAGGATGGACAGGCGTTCGCTGAACACTTCTTCGTTGGCAGGCAGGGGTTTGTCAAAGCTGATCGGCCCGACCTGGCGGCAGGCGATGGAGGCTTCGGCCTTGTCTTCGGCCAGGCCCAGTGCACCTTTGATGCCACCGGTCTTGGCGCGCGATACAAAGCAGGTGACGCCTTCCACACGCGGATCGTCATAGGCTTCGACCACGATTTTGTGGTCCGGGCCGAGCAGTTTGAAGGCGGTGTCCACCGCACCGATTTGCTCGGCTTGGGACGAACAGGCACACAGGGCGACCAGGCCTAGGGTGAGAGGGCGAAATAGTTGCAT
>CANFZJ010000304.1 GCA_947451445.1 Comamonadaceae bacterium | reverse complement strand
CATAGATATCGTCGGCAGCCACGGCGATGTAGTAAGCGGCCGAGGCGCAGGCTTCTTCCACCACCGCGTAAATCGGTTTTTTGTGCAGCGCTTTCAAGCGGTGGATTTCGTCGTTGATGATGCCGGCCTGCACCGGGCTGCCGCCCGGTGAGTTGATCAGCAGCACCACGGCCTGCGCGCCCTCGTCTTCAAAAGCACTGCGCATGGCCGCGACGACAAACTCGGCACCGGCATCGGCCCCGGCGGCGATTTCGCCCTTGATCTCGACCACGGCCGTGTGGGCGGTGGTTTTGTCGGCCAGGGGGGCCGTACGGGCCAGCCCGATCCAGGCCAGGGCAATAAAAAACGCCAGCCAGGCCAAACGGACAAACGTCTTCCAGCGCCGCGTGGCCTTTTGCTCGGCCAGTGCGGAAAAGGCCAGCTTTTCCAGCGTGGCGCGCTCCCAGCCATTGTCGGTACGGGGGGCGCCAGGGAGATTCGGATCGGTCATAGGGTCTTAAAAATCAACAGCTTGCAATTGGTCACGAGTATGCCAGCGGACCACGCTCTCTGACTCGGAGAGCTCAATTTTCACCAGCCCACCACGGCAAGGGCCACCGCCGCAGTCGCCGGTGTCGGGCCGGTAAGCCGCACCGTGGGTGGCGCACAGCAGCCATTCGCCCGAGTCGTCAAAGATGCGGTTGGGCTGGTAGTCCAGCTCCATCGGCACATGGGTGCAGCGGTTCAGGTAGGCATGGGCCTGGCCGTTGTAGCGGATGGCAAAGGCGCGGCAGGTTTCACCCTGGTAGGCCACGTCAAACGGCATGGCATCGCCACCGTCGGCCAGGTCACTGGTATTGCACAGGGGAATGGTTTGCATGGAATGTGCGTCAAGCGTTGGACAGCAGCCAGTCTTGCAGTTCGGTCACCGAATGCGCAACGAAGCGGGGTTGCAGGGCGGCAAAACCGGCAGTGGAATGGGCCCCGTAGCTGACCGCTACGCTGGCGCAGCCTGCATTCAGGGCCAGTTGCAGGTCGTGCGTGGTGTCGCCCACCATCAGGGTGCGCTCGGGGGCCACGCCGAATTCGGCCATCAGTTCCAGCAGCATGCGCGGGTGCGGTTTGCCTTGGGTTTCGTCGGCGGTGCGGGAACCATCAAACACGCCCTGCAGCTCCACCGCCTGCAGGGCTTCGTCCAGCCCCCGGCGCGATTTACCGGTGGCCACCGCCAGACAGTGCTGGCGGGCCTTGAGCGCAGCCAGCATGGGCAGCACGCCGTGGAACAGGCTGATGTCGTCCTGGTGCCGCAGGTAATGGTGGCGATAACGCACGCCCAGCTCGGCATGTTTGGCCGCTGGCACATCGGGTGCCGCATGCACCAGCGCGGGCATCAGAGCCATGCCGATTACATAGGCCGCTGCAGTGTCGCTGGGCACCGTGCCACCCACGTCGCGCACGGCCTCCTGGATGCAGCGGGTGATGATGGCCGTGGAGTCGAACAGCGTGCCATCCCAGTCGAAGGCGATGAGATCAAACTGACGAACGGCTTTAGACACGAACAAGTTCCTCAGACTGCACACACCGGTCATCGATGAGCATTCCAGGCATACCGCAGAACCGGCTTTGCCGGGCTGCTGGTATGGCCCCCTGCAAGGGGGTTGGAGGCCACACGCAGTGGGCAAGCCTAGGGGTGAGCCACATTTCAGCGGCCATAGACATCTTCGAAGCGCACGATGTCGTCCTCGCCCAGGTAGCTGCCGGACTGGACTTCGATCATTTCCAGCTCCACCCGGCCCGGGTTTTCCAGCCGATGGGTGGTACCCAGGGGGATGTAAGTGGATTCGTTCTCAGACACCAAAAAGGTCTCTTCGCCGCGCGTGACCTTGGCCGTACCGGACACCACGATCCAGTGCTCGGCGCGGTGGTGGTGCATTTGCAGCGACAAGGTGCCGCCCGGTTTGACCACGATACGCTTGACCTGGAAGCGGGCCCCAAAGTCCACGCTGTCGTACCAGCCCCAAGGACGGAACACCTTGCGGTGCAGCTGGCCTTCGGAGCGGCCCTGCTTTTTGAGGGTATCCACGATCTTTTTCACATCCTGGGTTTTGTCCTTGTGGACGACCAGAATGGCGTCGGCGGTTTCCACCACCACCATGTTGTCCACGCCCACGCAGGCGATCAGGCGGCCTTCGGACAGGGCCAGGGTGTTATGGCATTCATGCAGCAGCACATCGCCCTGCGCCACATTGCCCGCATCGTCCTTGGGCAGTACTTGCCACAGCGCATCCCAGGCCCCTACGTCGGACCAGCCTGCGGCCAGCGGAATCACCACACCAGGCGGCAAACCGGCCTGGCCGGAGGCAATGCGCTCCATCACCGCGTAGTCGATGGAATCGCTGGGGCAGTCGGCGAAGGCGTCCTTGCCGACGCGCACAAATTCGCCGTCTACCTTGCCTGCGTCCCAAGCAGTTTGGCAGGCGGCCAGGATGTCGGCACGGCATACGCCCATGGCGGCAATCCACACCGAGGCGCGCACCATGAACAGGCCGCTGTTCCAGGAATAAGTGCCGGCGTCCAGGTAGCTCTGGGCGGTGGCTGCATCGGGCTTTTCCACAAACCGGGCAATCACGCTGGCCACACCGTCGCCATACGCTTGACCGGCCTGGATGTAGCCGTAGCCGGTTTCGGGGCTGTCGGGGGTGATGCCAAAGGTGACGATGGCGCCCTGCTCGGCCAGCGCCGCGCCCTGGCGCACCACGGCCTGAAAGGCGGTCTTGTCCAGAATCACGTGGTCGGCAGGCATGACCAGCAGCACCGGATCGGCACCGTCGCGCTGGGCGGCAAAGGCCGCCAGGGTTAGCGCCGGGGCGGTGTTGCGGCCCGTAGGTTCCAGCACGATGCTGCCGGGCTGGCCCATCAGGCGCAGCTGCTCGGCAATGACGAAGCGGTATTCCTCGTTGCACACCACCATCGGCGCGGCCAATTTGCCAGCGCCCTCCACCCGGCGTACTGTGGCCTGCAGCAGTGAATCGACGCCGATCAGCGGCAGCAACTGCTTGGGGTACTTTTCACGGGACAAAGGCCACAGGCGGGTGCCTGAGCCGCCGGAGAGAACAACGGGTTGGATCAGCATGGAACTCCACTAAAAAAAAAGAAACCAAGGCCCCTTGCGGGGCGTTGGTTTTATTATTGCAGAGCAACATAGCGCTTTCTGGCGCTGGCTAAGGGTTCTTACCCTGTATTGCGTAAGGCTGCGGCGATGCCGTTGATCGAGATGTGGATGCCGGTCTGGACCTTTTCGTCGCCCTGGCCGCTGCGGTAGCGCCGCACCAGCTCGACCTGCAGATGGTGCAGCGGGTCGATGTAAGGGAAGCGGTGCTTGATCGAGCGCTGCAGCGCGGCGTTGCCCGCCAGGCGCTGCTTGTCACCGGTGATGGCCGTCAGCGCGTTGGCGGTGCGGTGCCATTCAGCCTCGATGCTGGTGAACACGCGTTTACGCAGCTTGGCGTCCCCCACCATCTCGGAATAGCGCGAGGCCAGGGCCAGGTCGCTCTTGGCCAGCACCATGTCCATATTGCTCAGCAGGGTGCGAAAGAACGGCCACTGGCGGTACATTTTTTGTAGCACGCCCAGCGCATCCTTCTTGCCTGCAGCGCCGTTTTCGCTCAAAAACGCTTCCACCGCCGAGCCAAATCCGTACCAGCCCGGCAACGTCAGGCGGCACTGGCCCCAGCTGAAGCCCCAGGGGATGGCGCGCAGATCTTCGATCTTTTGCGTGGCCTTGCGTGACGCGGGGCGCGAGCCGATATTGAGCTCGGCAATCTCGCGGATCGGCGTGGAGTCAAAAAAGTAAGAGGTGAAACCAGGTGTTTCATAGACCAGCGCGCGGTAGGCGGCCATGCTGGCTTCGGACAGCTGCGCCGCCGTCTTCAGAAACGCCGGGGTGGCCGACTTGGTCGGCTGCAGCAGGGTTGCCTCCAGGGTGGCGGCGACCAGGGTTTCCAGGTTGCGGCGGCCGATCTCGGGGTTGGCGTATTTGGATCCGATGACTTCGCCCTGCTCGGTCAGGCGAATCTGGCCACGCACCGTGCCGGGGGGCTGGGCCAGAATGGCCTGGTAGCTGGGACCACCGCCACGCCCCACCGTGCCGCCCCGGCCGTGGAACATGCGCAGGGTGATGTTGTGGCTGTTGGACAGCTGGTCAAACAGCTCGACCAGCGCGATCTCGGCGCGGTACAGCTCCCAGTTGCTGGTGAAGATGCCGCCGTCCTTGTTGCTG
>CANFZJ010000303.1 GCA_947451445.1 Comamonadaceae bacterium | reverse complement strand
GACGCCTGCTTTGCCGCCGTCCACTACGCCTACCCCTGGTCGATGTGCATTGCACAGTTCAAGTTCCAGCAGCAGGTCGGCTGGGCCGCCGCGCTGGCCGATGTACTGCGGCACAGCCCCTGGGTCGAACCGGCACTGGAGCAATGCCAACGGGTGCTGCCCATGCCCTTGTCCATCGAGCGCCTGATTGAGCGCGGCTACAACCAGTCGCTGGAACTGGCCCGCCAGCTGGCTCCGCACAAAACCGACGCCCGGTTGCTGCTGCGCACCCGCCACACCACGCCCCAGCCCAGCCTGCGCCGGGCCGACCGGCTGCGCAATGTGCAAGGCGCGTTTGCCGTGGAGCCCCTGCGCGCCGGGGAGCTGCGTGGCCAGCGGGTGGTGCTGGTAGACGACGTGATGACCAGCGGGGCGTCGCTGTTCGCCGCCGCCGCCGTGCTGCGCCAGGCCGGGGCGGCGCACATCACGGCCTTGGTGGTGGCGCGCACGCCGGTGGACTGACGTGACAACGGAATACGGCCCTCCGGGATAATCGCGCGATGCTCAACATCGTCCTGGTCGAACCCGAAATCCCGCCGAACACCGGCAACGTCATCCGCCTGGCGGCCAACACGGGCTGCGCGCTGCACCTGGTCGAGCCGCTGGGCTTTTCCATGGACGACAAGCACATGCGCCGCGCCGGGCTGGACTACCATGAATACGCCACCCTCACCCGCCACGCCAACTGGCAGGCCTTTCTGGACACCGCCCAGCCCGACCCGCAGCGCCTGTTTGCCCTGACCACCAAGGGCACCGGCAACGTGTTTGACTGCGCGTTTGCACATGGCGACTGGCTGGTATTTGGCTCGGAAACCAAGGGCCTGGCCGAGCACGTGCGCGCCGCGTTCAGCCCGCAAAACTGCCTGAAGCTGCCGATGCGACCCGGACAGCGCAGCCTGAATTTGTCCAACGCGGTGGCGGTGACGGTGTTCGAGGCCTGGCGGCAATGCGGTTTTGTTTAGCTACTAAAAAAATAGCTACCACCGCACACTCCACCTGCGCAAACGGCCCATTTGGCTTAAAAATTTAAAACAGCCCCTGCGGCACCTTGTCGGCCTTGTCTTCCAGCGGGTTGGCGGCCAGCCAGTTGGCCGCGTAGGCGCGCATGAACTCTTTGGACTTATCCACCCGCGCGCCCAGCCAGGCGTCAAATGAGCCCTCGTTCAAGATCACCGGCATGTGCTTGTCGGCCCCCGGCTGGCCGTAGCGGCGCAGCAGGGCGTGGTTGTTGGCGTTGACGGTCAGCAGGGTGTAGCTCCACAGCGCCACGCCGTCCGGCCCGGTCCAGCAGGCCCACAGCCCGGCCACACCCATGGGCTGGCCGTCCACGCGGGAGATGCGGGTGGGCACAGCCTTGCCGGTGCGCCAGTCGTCCTCAAAAAACGCCTGCATCGGCACGATGCAACGCTGGCCCTGCAACCAGGCATCGCGAAAATTTTGCGAGGTAGACGCGGTATCGGCCCGGGCGTTCACCAGCTTGGGCGCACGCAGCTTGCCGTCCGACGCGGACTTGACCCAGTGCGGCACCAGGCCCCACTGCGCAGGCAATAATTCGCGCACCAGCGGCGTACCTGGCGCGGCGTCAGCCGCCGGGGCCACCGCGCGGATGCAGGCCCCGGGCTTGCGCGGCCACATGTTCTTTTCGCCCAGGTTGGCGGGAGGCTCGACGTTGAAGTGGTCGCGGTAAACGGCAGGCTGCTGCAGGGATTCGTAATGGGTGCTCATGCGGGGATGGTACCCGGCGCGCCAACCGCACCCCATGCTTTACGCGCCATTTAGGGCTCTAGCGCAATAAGAATAAGCGCGACAAGCTATCTTTTAAATAGCAAGTCTACCCCACCCGCCGCCCCAGCAACACCAGCGCAATGCCGCCCAGAATCGCCACCGACGCCAGCAGCAGGCGCAGCGTAACGGGCTCGCCCAGCAGCAACACGCCGCCCAGCGCGGCCAGCACCGGCACGCTGAGCTGCACGGTCGCGGCACTGGTGGCAGGCAGGCCGCGCAAGGCGGTGTACCAGACGGCATAGCCCAGACCCGAACACAGCGCGCCCGAGGCCAGCGCGTAGCACAGCCCGGCCGCGTCCAGCCCGTGCCAGGAGCCCGTACCGGCAAGGGCCGCCAGCAGCAGCGCCATCGGCGTAGCCCGCACAAAATTACCGGCGGTCACCTGCGTCGGGTCGCCCGCACCCTTGCCACGCAGCGAATACACGCCCCAGGCCAGGCCCGCGCCCAGCATCAGCAAGGCCTCCAGCAGCGGCGGCGCCGAAGCCCCCGGCAACAGCAGTCCGGCCAACCCGCCCAGTGCACACAGCAAACCCAGCGAGGCCTGCAGACCCAGCCGCTCACCGCTGTACAGCCCGTAGCCCACCATGCTGGCCTGCACCGCGCCAAACAGCAGCAAGGCCCCGGTGGCCGCAGGCAAACGGGTATAGGCATAGGAAAAAGCCGCTGCGTAAACAAACAGCGCCGCAGCCGACCGCCAGCTCCCGGCCAGCCCGCCGCCACGCCAACGCACCAGCAGCCACAGCGTAAACGCGCCTGATGCGAGGCGCAGCGCGGTAAAGCTGGCGGGGTCACTGCCGGTGTACTTCAGCGCCAGGCGGCACAGCAGCGAATTGCCCGCAAACGCCAGCATGGCCAGCGCGGTCAGGACGAAGCTGCGGGTCCAGGTGCCCAGGGCCATCTTGGTCACGCCGTGCAGGGCCGGTACCCGCGAATGTTTGGGGCTCTTGGGGTCAAAAACGGCTTAAAAGCTTTCCCAATCACCCTCGCCGCCTTTGGCTATGGACGGCTTGCTGGCCGTGAGCGCCACCGGGCGGCGTAGCACCGGGGCCGACGGCTTGGCGGGGGCTGCGGGTTTGGCGCTGGACAAGGCCTTCATCGGCATCCTGGCGGGAGCCGCTACCGCAGCCTTGCCGCCCAATGCCTTGGCCACGGGTTTGGCGGGCAGCTTGTGTGCCACTGCCGCACGCATGCTGACCGGGCGCGGCGCAGGCCGGGCCAATGCCACCACATGGCCACCCACGTTGAACACCGACACCACTTCCGACAGGCGCTGCGATTGCTCGCGCAGGCCGGTGGCGGCGGCAGCGGACTGCTCGACCAGGGCCGCATTCTGCTGGGTCATCTGGTCCAGGTTGTTGACAGCCTGGTTCACCTGGTTGATACCGTCGCGCTGCTCGGTGGACGAGGCGCTGATTTCGCCAATCAGGTCGCTGACGCGGCGCACGCTGCTGACGATCTCGGTCATGGTCTCGCCAGCCTGGGCCACCTGCTGGGTGCCGGACTCCACCGTCTGCGCCGACGCGCCGATCAGCGTCTTGATCTCTTTGGCGGCCTGGGCCGAGCGCTGGGCCAGGCTGCGCACTTCGGAGGCGACCACTGCAAAACCCCGGCCCTGCTCGCCCGCACGCGCGGCCTCCACCGCCGCGTTCAGGGCCAGGATATTCGTCTGGAAGGCGATGCCGTCGATGGTGCCGATGATGTCGGCGATCTTGCGCGAGGCATCGGAAATGTTTTGCATGCTGTTGACCACCTGGGCCACCACTTCGCCACCACGGATGGCGGCCTGGGCGGCCGTGGAGGCCAGCAGGTTTGCCTGGCGCGCGGTGTCGGCCGACTGGCTGACGGTGCTGGTCAGCTCCTCCATGCTGGCAGCGGTTTGCTGCAGATTCGAGGCGGTCTGCTCGGTACGCTCGGACAAATCATGGTTGCCGGTGGCGATCTCGTTGGAGGCGGTGGACACCGACTCCACGCCCGTGCGGACCTCGGCCACCACCCCACGCAGCTTGGCCACCATGCCGCCCAGTGCGTGCAGCAGTTGGCCGAACTCGTCTTTGCGCGGGTCGTTCACCTCCAGCGTCAAATCGCCCGCCGTGATGGCACTGGCCACCGACACAGCCCGCTGCAAGGGCCGGGTGATGGAACGCACCAGCAGCAGCACCAGCAGCACGCCCAAGGCAAACACCAGCAACACACTGGCCAAGGCCACCCACATCACGTTGCTGCCAGCCTGGTCGGCAGTGGCATGGGCGGCATCGCGCTGCTGCTGTTGCAGGGCGATGTAGGTGTCCAGCGCGCCGAGGTAGGCGGCCCCGCGTGGGCGGTACTCCTGGGCGGCATAGGCTTTGTTGGCGGCCGTGTCGCCCGCCGCCTTGAGCGCGTTGACCTTGTCGCCCTGGCCCCGGATGTCGGCCCGGGTGGCCACGATGGCGTCGAGCGCGGCT
>CANFZJ010000302.1 GCA_947451445.1 Comamonadaceae bacterium | reverse complement strand
GACCGCTACAAATACCCGAATCGCTATGAAAACGAGAGCTACTCACGCACAGCGGATATGCACCGCAGTGCTTTAGAGCCCCATATTTTGGAACTGGAAGCCCGGCTGGCCCAACACGCCTATCTGTGGGGCCACCACCCCGCCCTGGCCGACATGGCCATCGCCCCGTTCATCCGCCAGTTCGCCCAAGTCGATGCCGCCTGGTTCGCCGCCCAGCCCTGGCCGCAACTGCAGCGCTGGCTGGCCGACTGGGAAGGGTCCACGCTGCTGGCGCAGGTGATGCACAAAACCCCGCCGTGGCAGGCGGGGACGGTGGCTGTGGTGTTTCCGTAAACACGGTTTTGGCACTATTCCTGCCAAGGATTCACTAGCGCCCACCCCACCTACGCCAGTAGCTACCAAAAGCAGAGCATTGTGCATCTCCACTTTTCAAAGGAGACATGCCCACCCGCCAAAAATAGCAGGGCTTCGCCGGGCTATAGTCGATAACTATTTCGCTGCGGGGTTTGTCGAAATTTTTATACCTGTATAAAAATGGGCACACTCTACGGAAAGCCAGTCTGCAAGCCAGTTTCAGGAGATTTCGATGGCCGATGTATACCGCAGCGACATTTTTATCCCGCAGGTTTTGCGGTCTACATTACGTTAGGCGTCGCAGACGCATGCCCACCGCACCGAGCAAAGCGTTGAGCAGCAACGGGTTCCCTGGGTGACGGGTGATCCCACGCAAAGGCGCAGCAGCGGGAACGGATGACTACCCCACAAGTATTCGCCAGGAGCAGAAGCAATGAGCCGTATCCCAATACCCGAGCATCTGTTGTGTCGTCTTGGTCCCGAGATGAAGATGGACGTCCATTGGGTTGACGTAAAGCTGAAAGACAATCGCTGCTTCCACAACCTGGCGGTTCGTGGAGGCCGCTACCTCACGGGCCGCGCTCAAGACCAAAATGGCGAGGGCGAGCTGCCATTTCAGCAGTCGGACATTGCAAACGTGCGCCGCCATGCATTTCTCGGGTCTCTTTGGTCAATTTGGCCAGCCCAGTCAGAACCACACAGTCGTAAAGACGACGCCTAACCATTCCTTCAAGCGGACCCGCCTTCGGCGGTCCGCTTAAGTCAAACGTTAGGCCGCACAACACAACCCAGCCGCATTAGTCGGCAACTCGGAGTCCATCATTGACCGTTACCACGGTGACCCAAATGTGGTCCTTGCTTCAAGCCCACACGCTCACGCCGTCTGGAACTCAGCGCTCTGTAAACCACCTCAATGAGTGGGGTGGCTTCTCGAAGAAGGTTGGAATGCCAGTCTTTACAGGCTGGAGGGATCTGACAACCTACGACAAAGAGAAGAAAACGACCACCGCACTCGTTTCCGATACAACCTGGACCAGTGCGGTCGGTGTGAACAATCAAGAATACTGGCTCACCTTCGCCGAACAGAACAACGACGGTGTCGCAGCCTTCTTCATCATTCACGCCGAAGATGAGAACGCAACGCCTCGCAAGGTCAAGTACATCGATGCCGACTCGGTGTTCGCTGGAAAGATCGTCCGCAAAGGCACCAAGACCTATATCGTCGGTCAACGCAGGCCGCTGTGAGGCACTCGGTGCGGCCAAACCCCAATCATTTTCCCCCGCGTAAATCCGCACTATTCCTACAGATGGAGCACAAATACCCGCCCTGGCAGGCGGGCGTGGCGTTTCCGTAAAACCTGTTTACGCGCTAATCCGTGGCGTTATTCCTGACAAGGATTCACCACCGCCACGCCCGTACCCGCAAAGTCGGCAACATTGCGCGTCACCCCCTGAACCCATGCTCCAGCGCGGTGGCGGCGATCATGGCATCGCGCTCGGCACGGGGGTCGGGCACATGCAATGCGGCACACAGCGTAGCCGTGCTGTCGGTAAATGGCAGGATGCGGCCACTGAAAGCGGCACGCACACCCGTCAACCAGATGCGCAGGGCACTACCTTGTGGCGGGGTACGGCGCTCCAGTGCTAAAACGCCTTGTTCCAGATCCGGAATGGTGATGGCCGACAGAAACAGTCGGCCTGTGGGTTGTACGGCAGCCCAGGCACGGACCTGCGGAGACTGGTTCGGTTGGCCTTGGCGCAGCTCGGAAACCACGTTGCTATCCAACACAAACATCGCTTATTCCAGTTCAGCGGAACGGGTGTGGATGGCGGCGCGGGGCGGGTTGAACTCAACATATGTACCGCCCGGAATGCCATCCATCAGGTCCAGAAATGTGGGCTCGTTGTGGTCCACCATGCGGTAGTAGTCGTCGATGGCGAGCAGCGCAAATGCGGGGCGGCCCCGGTCGGTGATGAACACCGGACCATCCACAGCGGCGCGCTTGGCGGCCGATACGTCACGGGTGAAGTCACGGCTGGAAAACGTGTGGACAGACATGGGTGGCTCCTGCAATCACGCAATGCTTGTATGTTGCGACAAGCATGGTCCACCGTCTACCTACAGCGCCTTAACCCCCACCAGCAGCAGCCCGCCCGCCACCAGCATCCCGCCCTGCATGCGCAATGCCAGCGGAATCGAGCCGGTACGGGTTTCTACATGCTGGTACAGCCACTGCCCGGCGCGTACCGACAGGGCAAATGCCAGCACCATGCCCAGCGCGTTGGCCAAGGGCTGGGTGGGGAAGAGTTGGCTGAACAGCATATTGACCAGCAGGCAGACCGAAAAGTGCACCAAGAACACCGAATACGACATCTGCCCCAGACGCTGCACCTGCGCCAGCGGCGACCACTGGCGGGCCCAGGCACTGGCTTGCAGCACGCCCAGCGCCAGCGCGGTGACCAGGGCCACGGCGATACGGCCCCGAAAATCCAGCGCCAGCGCGGCCAGGCCTAGTACCGCCAGCGCAGTGAGCCAACGGTACGGGCGGGCGCTGCGGCCGGCCCAAAATGCCAGCATGCCCAGGCCGTAGGACCCCACAAAGTACAAGGCCAGGGTGTCCAGCGCAGGCAACAGGTTGAACCACATCAGCGAGGTGACCGTCAGCGCCAACACCAAGGCCACGGCCAAGCCACGGCGGCGGGCCAGGCTGAAGATGGCAATGGCCAGCACAAACAGCTGAAAGTCGATAGCCACGTACCAGACGCCAGCCGACAAGGCCTCGTAGCCCAGCACGTCCTGCAGCAAAACCACGTGGGCCAGCAGCTGCGGTAACGAGGGCTGCGATGGAATCGAATAGTGCTCCATACCGTTGCGCGCCAGCTCTGCAGCCACCAGACTGAACAGCAATGCCGCCAGGTAGGGGGTGGACAGACGGACGAATCGGCGCAGCACCTGCTGCAGCGGCTCGTTAAAACGGGCCACCCCGTGGGGGGCCAGGGTGCTGGCCGCCAAGAAGCCGCCGAGCACCAAAAACACCTGCACCGCCATGCGGCCATAGGCAAACAGCCAGTCCATCAGGTTGGGGGCCAGGGGGTAGGCCACGTCAGACATGGGGCCGTAGAACACCAGGTGGTGGGCCACGACCAGCGCGCAGGCCAGACCTTTGAGAACGTCCAGCAGAGGAATGCGGCCGGAGCGCGCGGAGTTTGAAGGCATCGTGACGGGCAAAGCAAAGCCGCCAAAAATGGCGGCTAGGCAAATCAAAAAGTGGAGGGGGCGGAGCGCGGGCTCTGCGATCAGGCGAACAGGCGGGCTTTTGCCTCGGCGTATTCGCGCTTGAGTTGGGCCACATAGGCAGCCGTGGACTGGATTTTACGGATGGAACCTATGCCTTGTCCACAACCCCAGATCTCCTTCCAGGCTTTGGCTGCGGTGTCACCGCCAAAGTTCATCTGGTTGGGGTCTTTGTCCGGCAAATTGGCCGGGTCCATGCCCATGGCGCGGATGCTTGGTGCCAGGTAATTGCCGTGCACGCCAGTGAATAAATTACTCAGCACGATGTCGTCCGAATCGCAATCGACCACCGCCTGCTTGTAGGCGTCCACAGCGCGCGCCTCCTCGGTGGCAATGAAGGCCGAGCCGATGTAGGCAAAGTCGGCACCCATGGCCTGCGCTGCCAGCACGGCGCCACCGGTGGAGATGGCACCGCTCAAGGCCAGCGGGCCGTCAAACCACTGGCGGATTTCCTGGATCAGCGCAAACGGGCTTTTCACCCCGGCGTGACCCCCTGCCCCGGCCGCCACGGCGATCAGGCCGTCAGCCCCTTTTTCAACCGCCTTGTGGGCAAACTTGTTGTTGATGATGTCGTGCAGCACCACGCCGCCGTAGCTGTGCGCCGCCGCATTTACGTCTT
>CANFZJ010000301.1 GCA_947451445.1 Comamonadaceae bacterium | reverse complement strand
GGGGGTGCGGCCGGGCGGCAGCTCGTCGATGGTGGACACCTCCAGGTCGGCGTAGTAGCTCATGGCCAGGGTGCGCGGGATGGGAGTGGCGGTCATCATCAGCAGGTGCGGCTCCATGCCGTCGGCCTGCAGTTTGTTGCGCAGGGCCAGGCGCTGGGCCACGCCGAAGCGGTGCTGTTCGTCGATCAGCGCCAGGGCCAGGTTTTTGAACTCCACTTTGTCTTGGATCACGGCGTGGGTGCCCACCACCAGCGCCGCCTCGCCGCTGGCGATTTTGGCCAGCATTTCGCGGCGCTGCTTGGTTTTTTGGCTGCCGGTGAGCCAGGCGACGCATTTACCCAGCGGCGCCAGCAGCGGCTCCAGCCAGCCGACCAGCTTGCGAAAGTGCTGGTCGGCCAAGATCTCGGTGGGGGCCATCAGCGCGCACTGCCAACCAGCGTCGATGGCGGCACAGGCGGCCAGCGCGGCGACCACGGTTTTGCCGGAGCCCACGTCGCCTTGCAGCAGGCGGTGCATGGGCACGGGGCGGGCCAGGTCGGCGGCGATCTCTGCGCCCACGCGCTGCTGGGCGGCGGTGAGCGCAAACGGCAGGGCGGCCAGCAGGTCGGGTTGCAGGTGGGTGCCCGGCAGCGGTAGCAGCGGTGGTGCGTGCAGGCGGTCGCGTTCGCGCTTGGCCTGCAGTTGGGACAGTTGCTGGGCCAGCAGCTCCTCACGCTTCAGCCGCTGCCAGGCCGGGTGGCTGTGGTCTTCCAGTGCGGCCAGCGACACGTCGGGCGTGGGTTGGTGCAAAAATGATAGCGCCTCGCGCAGGTTCCATATGCGCTGGTGGCCATTTTTATCCATACCCCCCGGGGGCAGGGTTTCGGACAGGTTGGCCCGTTTCAGCCCGCCCAGCACGGCCCGGCGCAGATAGGTTTGCGGCAGCCCGGCCACGCTGGGGTAGACCGGGGTGAGGGCGGCGGGCAGGTCGCCGTCGGCCGACTTGAAGGTGGGGTGCAGCATCTGCCGCCCGATGAAGCCGCCTTTGACTTCGCCCCGAATGCGCAGCCGCGCACCCACGGCCAGCGTTTTCTGGTGCGAGGGGTAAAAGCTGAAGAAGCGCAGGGTGCAGGTGTCCGACCCGTCATCCACGGTCACTACCAGCTGGCGGCGGCCGTGCAGGGTGATTTCGCTGTGGGTAACGGTGGCTTCGATCTGCACCGTTTCGCCCTCGCGGGCATCGGCCAGGCGGTGGATGCGGGTCTCGTCCTCGTAGCGCAGCGGCAGGTGCAGCGCCAGGTCGATGTCCCGCTGGAGCCCCAGCTTGAGCAGCGCTTTCTGTGCGGGGTTCAGCTTCGGAGGTGGGGCGGCCATGGGGGCGGATTTTGCCTTGCCGGATGCGGCGGGGATGGATACATCGACTTACATCGGAAAAATTCGCCAGTAAACTGTTTGTACCTATGCTGAAACGAATCCCAGTCCAACAACTCATCCTCGGCATGCACGTTGCAGGTTTTTGTGGCCCGTGGATAGACCACCCGTTTTGGCGTAACAACTTTGTATTGACCGATCCGAAAGACCTGCAACTGGCCCACGCCAGCAAGATTACCGAGGTCTGGATCGACGCCAGCAAGGGCTTGGACATTCCGCAGGGCGTGGCCAGTCTGGCCCAGGCCGAGTCGGTGGAGGCGGTGGCGCAAGAGCTGCAGCAAGCCGCAGCCCCTATCCGCAATACGGCCCCTACTAGCGCGTCTGACGAGTACGCGCGGGCCGCTGCCATCTGCGCCAAGTCCAAACAGGCGGTGGCAGCCATGTTCCAGGAAGCCCGCATGGGCAAGGCGGTGGATACCGAGCAGGCCCAGCTTCTGGTGCAGGAAATATCGGATTCGGTGCTGCGTAACCCGGGCGCCATGATCAGCCTGGCCCGCCTGAAAACGGCCGACAACTACACCTATATGCATTCGGTAGCGGTGTGCGCCATGATGGTTGCGCTGGCCCGCCAGCTCAAGCTGGACGAGGCGGAAACCCGTTCGTTGGGCATGGCCGGCCTGCTGCACGACCTGGGCAAGGCCGTGATGCCCATGGAGGTGCTGAACAAGCCCGGCAAGCTGACGGATGCCGAGTTCGCCATCATCAAGGGCCACCCGGTGCGTGGCCACCAGCTGTTGGTCGACGGCCAAGTTACCGACGCCATCGTGCTGGACGTGGTGCTGCACCACCACGAGAAACTCGACGGGTCGGGCTACCCCAAGCGCCACCATGCCGACGCCATCAGCCTCTACGCCAAGATGGGCACGGTGTGCGACGTGTACGACGCCATTACCTCCAACCGGCCTTACAAAAAAGGCTGGGACCCCGCCGAATCGCTCAAAAAAATGGCCGAATGGACCCATGGCCACCTGGACGCCCAGGTGTTCCAGGCCTTCGTCAAAAGTCTGGGCATCTACCCAGTGGGGTCGCTGGTCAAGCTGGCATCGGGCCGGCTGGGCGTGGTGGTCGAGCAAAGCCCCAGCAGCCTGCTGAAACCGCTGGTCAAAGTGTTCTTCTCTACCAAATCCGACATGCGCATTCCGCCCGAGGTGGTGGATTTGTCCATGCCCCACTGCAAAGACAAGATCGTGGGCCGCGAAGACCCGGAGCAGTGGCGCTTTCCAGACCTGAACGAGCTGTGGTCGGGCCTGGCGCAAACCAGCTGATAGCGTGGGGCGGGCCGCCTCATGGACAATCGGGGCCATGGATACCCCACTTTCCCCCCGCACCTATACGCTCAGCGACTTCGACTTTGTCCTGCCCCCCGCGCTGATCGCCCAACACCCGGCCCCTGAACGCAGCGGCGCGCGCCTATTGGACGCTACCGGCCCCGCGCTGCAAGACCGCATCTTCCACACCCTGCCAAGCCTGCTCAAAGCAGGTGACTTGCTGGTTTTTAACGACACCAAGGTGCTCAAAGCCCGCCTGTTCGGTGAAAAGCCCAGCGGCGGCAAGGTCGAGCTGCTAGTCGAACGGGTGCTGACCGGCAACCAGGTCGTCGCCCACATGCGGGTCAGCAAAAAGCCCGAACCCGGCACCACCATCCACTTGGTCGGCAAAGACGGCGAAACCGGCTTTCGCGCCACCCTGCTGGGCCGCTGGCCCGACCAGGACGGCACGC
The DNA here is from genome assembly GCA_947451445.1 of Comamonadaceae bacterium. Taxonomy (GTDB): domain Bacteria; phylum Pseudomonadota; class Gammaproteobacteria; order Burkholderiales; family Burkholderiaceae_C; genus Rhodoferax_B. Next base: position 1,142 of record CANFZJ010000301.1, on the reverse strand, counting down.
TGTTCCGCTTCGTACTCAGCAACGACGCGGGCGACGACCCCTACACCCTGATGGAGCGCCACGGCCACGTGCCGCTGCCGCCCTACATCACCCATACCGATTCGGCCGAGGACGCCCAGCGCTACCAAACCGTGTTTGCCCAGAACCCCGGTGCCGTGGCCGCCCCCACCGCCGCGCTGCACTTTGACGACGCGCTGCTGGCCCAACTGGACGCCCAGGGCGTGCAGCGCGCCAGCGTCACCCTGCACGTGGGTGCAGGCACTTTCCAGCCCGTCAAAACCGAAAACCTGGCCGACCACCAGATGCACAGCGAGTGGTACAACGTGCCGCCCACTACCCAGCAGGCCATTGCCGACTGCAAAGCCCGTGGTGGCCGGGTGGTGGCGGTGGGCACCACCACGGTGCGCACGCTGGAGTCGTGGGCCCAGTCCGGCCAAGCCAGTGGCGACACCCAGATCTTCATTACGCCGGGGTTTGCGTTCCAGCACGTGGATGTGCTGGTGACCAACTTTCACCTGCCCAAGAGCAGCCTGATGATGCTGGTCAGCGCGTTTGCCGGATACGGGAAAATCATGGACCTCTACCGCCACGCGATTGCGCAGCAGTACCGATTTTTCAGCTATGGCGATGCCATGCTGCTTCAAAAGAACAGCCCAGAACATGTTGCAATTTGACCTTCTTGCCACCGACCCCGCCAGCCACGCCCGGCGCGGCACCCTCACGCTGAACCATGGCGTGGTGCAAACCCCCATCTTTATGCCCGTGGGCACCTACGGCACGGTCAAGGGCGTCATGCCGCGCAGCCTGGAAGAAATGGGCGCGCAAATCATCCTGGGCAACACCTTCCACCTGTGGATGCGCCCCGGCCTGGACGTGATGGCGCAGTTTGGCGGCCTGCACCAGTTTGAAAAGTGGAGCAAACCCATCCTGACCGACAGCGGCGGCTTCCAGGTGTGGAGCCTGGGCGAGATGCGCAAGATCAGCGAAGAAGGCGTCAAGTTTTCATCGCCTGTCAACGGCGACAAACTGTTCTTAACGCCCGAGATCAGCATGCAAATCCAGACTGTGCTGAACTCCGACATCGTGATGCAGTTCGACGAATGCACGCCCTACGACACCAAGGGCCACATCACCACCGAGCG
>CANFZJ010000300.1 GCA_947451445.1 Comamonadaceae bacterium | reverse complement strand
GACACCGCCACCCATCCCAACCAGTTCGCCCTGCTGCGCCAACACCGCTTTGCCCCATTCTTCTGGACCCAGTTTTCCGGCGCGGCGAACGACAACCTGTTCAAGTTTGCCTTCACGGTGATGGTGACCTACCAACTCAGCGTCAGCTGGCTGCCGCCTGCGCTGGCCGGGCTGGCGATTGGGGCGCTGTTCATCCTGCCGTTTTTGCTGTTTTCGGCCACCAGCGGGCAGCTCACCGACAAGTACCCCAAGACTTCGATGATCCGCTTCGTCAAGACGCTGGAGATCGGCATCATGCTGCTGGCCGCTTACGGCTTCATGGCCGCGAACGTGCCGGTGCTGCTGGGCTGCGTGTTTTTGATGGGGCTGCATTCCACGCTGTTCGGGCCGGTCAAGTTTGCCTACCTGCCGCAGGTGTTGAATGACGCCGAGCTGACTGGAGGCAACGGCATGGTGGAGATGGGTACCTTTGTGGCCATCTTGCTGGGCGACATCGTTGGCGGGCTTTTAGTGGCCGTACCGCAGGTGGGGCATGCGGCGGTAGCTATCAGTTGTGTAGCACTGGCATTGGTCGGGCGCTGGGTGGCGCAGGCCGTGCCGCCACTGCCCGCGACCGACCCGCAGCTCAAAATCAACTGGAACCCGTTCACCGAGACCTGGCGCAACCTGCGGCTGGCGCACGGCAACCTGGTGGTGTTCCGCTCGCTGCTGGGCATCAGCTGGATGTGGTTTTTTGGCGCGGTGTTTTTGAGCCAGTTCCCCAGCTTTGCCAAAGAGGTGCTGCACGGCGACGAGCAGGTGGCCACGCTGCTGCTGGTGGTGTTCTCCATCGGCATCGGCACCGGGTCGCTGCTGTGCGAGGTGTTCAGCCGCCGCCATGTGGAAATCGGCCTGGTGCCGCTGGGCGCCATCGGCATGAGCGTGTTTGCGGTGGATTTGTACTTTGCCGCCCGGGGTCTGCCGCCGTCTGACGTAATGGGCCTGGGCGCGTTTGTGGCGCAGGCCGCGCACTGGCGGGTGATGGCCGATCTGCTGCTGCTGAGTCTGTTTGCCGGGCTGTACAGCGTGCCGATGTACGCGCTGATCCAGCTGCGCAGCCAGCCCACGCACCGGGCGCGCATCATCGCCGCCAACAATATTTTGAACGCGCTGTTCATGATCGTCAGTGCGGTGCTGGCTGGGGCGCTGCTGGGCGCGGGCTGCACCATTCCGCAGATCTTCTTGTTCACAGGCTTGGCCAACGCGGTGGTAGCGGCCTACATCTTCCTGTTGGTGCCCGAGTACCTGCTGCGCTTCGTGGCCTGGGTGCTGTCGCACTGTGTGTACCGCTTCAAGGTAACCGGTGACCAGCACATCCCCACCGAGGGCGCGGCGATTCTGGCCTGCAACCACGTCAGCTTTGTCGATGCCGTGCTGCTGATGGCCGCCAGCCCGCGCCCCATTGTGTTCTTGATGGACCACCGCATCTTCCAGGTGCCCGTGCTGGGCTGGTTGTTCCGCCTGGCCAAGGCCATCCCCATCGCCCCCCGTGCCGAAGACCCGGCGGCCTACGAAGCCGCCTTTGCCGCCGCAGCCCAAGTGCTGCAGAGCGGCGACCTGCTGGGTATCTTCCCCGAAGGCGGCATCACCAAGGACGGCACGCTGCAAGAATTCAAGGGCGGCATCATGAAGATTCTGGAAGCCGCCCCGGTGCCGGTGGTGCCGATGGCGCTGACGAACCTGTGGGGTTCGACTTTCAGCCGGATTGAGGCCGGCACCGCCATGGCCAAGCCGTTTCGGCGGGGGTTGTTGAACCGGGTGGGGTTGAACGTGGGGCCTGCGATGGCGGCGGCAGAGGTGCAGCCGGAGGGCTTGCGGGCGCGGGTGGCGGGGCTTCAAAGTGCCATGGACTGAATGGGCCAGAGCTACCATATCCGAAGTCAACATTTATCTTGACAGCGCGCGCGCCACGCGAAATTTGGCGATATTTATGCTGGATACAAATACCCCTGCTCGCTATGAACCGCATACTGCGCACGCAACCAGGCATCACACCGGAAACCTTCGTCTTTGCTTCTCCGCGATGGCTTATCGTTGGCTTTCGCAGCTTGCTTTTTGTAACAGGCGCCGCTACAGCAGTCCTCTGTGCGCAACACTGGCCAGCAATGCCGCTCTTCGCACGCTTTCTAGCGGCACTCATTGCCCCATCATTGCTTGTTGGGTCAGCATGGCACCAGCCATGGATCTACACAACGAGATTTATCGCAAATGAGTCTGGCATGTATTTCCCGGTGTACCCGCCCCTAACACTTTCCAAAAAAAACCCACAGGTTGAAATAGAGTGGCTGGGGGTTCCGTGGAAACACATCGCAAACATCCGCGTAGCAACAGAATCCGGGGAGAGTGGGAAGTGCATTGCCTTCGACATTCAAGCATCACCGATTGAAAAGTCGAGGTTCTTTGAGGCGGTGGGAGTCCCTCGAGATCGCAACGATCAACTACCAGCTACCGTCCATGCCGCGTACAGCGGTTGGCCGCCCTCACCGTTACGGGCTGCTCAGAAACTGCATTACCTCAGCTTACGCAGTGAGGTCTAGTCCATCGATCGATGGACGCATTCAGGCAGCTTAGGCCGGCCCCTGACGAGCCGAAATGTGCGGCGGATGGGTAGCACTGCTGAACCCGTGGGATAGCGTTTAACCCGCCATCCGCAGCCTACGCGCCGCATCCTCCGCCTTTGCATCGTCAATTTCACGCAATACGCTGCCCATGTCCACTGCCCCGGCCTTGCTCTGGTAGTAGCCGGTGAGCGGTGTTTCATTCGACAGCAGGCCGCGCTGGTACAGCTCCCACATCTCCGGGCCAAACTGGGTTGGCAGCAGATCAGGGGCGAATTGGCCGAAAAAGTCACGTAAATTGGCCACATCGCGCAGCAACATGCGCTGGGCGTGGTTGTTGCCCGCCGCGTCCACGGCCTGCGGCAGGTCGATGATGACGGGGCCGTCCACCCCGTCCACATGGCCCAGCAGGATGTTGAATTCCGACAAATCGCCGTGCACCGTGCCCGCGCACAGCATGCGCACCACCTCGGCCAGCAGGGTGGCGTGGTGGGTGCGGGCGTCTTCGGGGCTGAACGCCACGTCGTTCAGGCGCGGGGCGGCGTCGCCCAGGGCGTCGGTCACCAGCTCCATCAGCAGCACGCCTTCCAGGAAGTTGTACGGCTTGGGCACGCGCACACCGGCATCGGCCAGTTTGTACAGCGCATCGACCTCGGCGCTTTGCCAGGCTGCTTCTTGCGAGGCGCGGCCAAACTTGCTGCCTTTGGCCATGGCGCGGGCCTGGCGGCTGTTTTTGACCTTGCGGTTTTCGGTGTAGTCCACCGCCTGGCGAAAGCTGCGGTTAGTGGCCTCTTTGTAGATCTTGGCGCACATGGTGTGGTCGCCGCTGCGCACCACGTAGACCATGGCCTCCTTGCCGCTCATCAGTTGGCGCACAACGGTGTCGATCAGGCCTTCTTCGACCAAGGCTTGCAGTCTGGGGGGTGCTTTCATGGGGCTACTTTGCAGGGCTCTTTAGCGAATTAGGCATTAGCGCATAGGGAGCATGCGAATAATGCTCTAAAAATAATAGCAAAATCAGAAACGATGCTTCTGATTTGCAAGGGGGCAATCGGCGCTGAATCTACACCCCCCGCGCGCGGTCGGCCTTGAACTGGGCCCGGAACTGGCTAAACGTACCCGCGTCCAGCGCCTCGCGCACTTCGCGCATCAGGTTCAAAAAGTAGTGCAGGTTGTGGATGCTGGCCAGCATGGGGCCGAGCATTTCGGCGCAGCGGTCCAGGTGGTGCAGGTAGGCGCGGCTGAAGCCGTCTTGCCCCCCATCAGCGTAGGGCACGCCGCTGGTGCCCGCACAGGCGTGGCAGGTGCAGGTTACGTCCAATGGCTGTTTGTCGGTTTTATGCCGGGCGTTGCGGATTTTTAGATCCCCGTAGCGGGTAAATAGCGTTCCATTGCGCGCATTGCGGGTCGGCATCACGCAGTCGAACATGTCTACACCCTGGGCCACGCCTTCCACCAAATCCTCTGGCGTGCCCACGCCCATCAGGTAGCGCGGTTTGTGGGCGGGCAGGCGGTGCGGGGTGTGGGCCATGATGCGCAGCATCTCGTCCTTGGGCTCGCCCACGCTGACGCCGCCGACGGCGTAGCCGGGGAAGTCCATCTCCACCAGCTGGTCCAGCGATTCCTGGCGCAGGTTCTCGAACATGCCGCCTTGCACGATGCCGAACAGAGCGTTGGGGTT
>CANFZJ010000299.1 GCA_947451445.1 Comamonadaceae bacterium | reverse complement strand
CTGGTCCCCGGCTGCGCCTGGGCGCTGGCCGAGATCATCAGCCGCAGCGGCATCCCCGCCGGTGTGTTCAACCTGGTGATGGGCCGCGGCTCGGTCATCGGTGACCCGCTGGTCAACCACCCCGGCATCAACGGCATCAGCTTCACCGGCTCGCAAGGCGTGGGTGGCCGCATTGCCCAGCAGTGCGCGGTGAACCTCAAAAAGGTGCAGCTGGAGATGGGCGGCAAGAACCCGCAAATCATTCTGGACGATGCCGATCTGGCCCAGGCGGTGGAACTCAGCGTGCAAAGCGCCTTCTTCAGCACCGGCCAGCGTTGTACGGCCTCTAGCCGCCTGATCGTCACCGACGGCATCTACGGCAAGTTCATCGAAGCCGTGCAGGCCCGCATGGCGACGCTGAAGATCGGCGATGCGCTGGCTGCGGGTATCGACATCGGCCCGGTGTCGTCGCTGTCACAACTCCAGCAAGACCTGGACTACGTGGCCATCGGCCAGGCCGAAGGCGCGCAGTTGGTGGCCGGTGGTACGCGCCTGGAGCGCACGACCGAAGGCTTCTACATGGCCCCGGCGCTGCTGCTGGACACCACGTCCGCCATGCGCATCAACCGCGAAGAAGTCTTTGGCCCGGTGGCCAGCGTCATCCGCGTGAAAGACTATGAAGCCGCCCTGGCCGAGTCGAACAACACGCCGTTTGGTCTGTCCGCTGGCATTGCCACCACCAGCCTGAAATACGCCACCCACTTCAAACGCCACAGCCAGGCGGGCATGGTGATGGTCAACCTGCCGACCGCCGGGGTGGACTACCACGTGCCGTTTGGCGGGCGCAAGGGCTCCAGCTACGGCTCGCGGGAACAGGGGCGCTATGCGCAGGAGTTCTTCACCACGGTGAAGACCGCCTATACCGGCGCATAAGCAGAGCCTGATGGGAATAGCGCCAAACGGGGGCACCCCCCTCGTTTGGTGCCGCCCTACTTATTCCATTTCTAAATCATCCCTGTCGTTGTTGTTTCGCCTTGCCGTGCTACAGCACTGTCTGCGGCTTCACGCCTAGACAGAAATGATTTGGAAATGGAATTAGGCCTTCACATGCTTGAAGAGCCAATCCCGCGCGGCCTGGATGTGGAAAAACTTGCGCGCGGACGCCATGTGGTCCACTCCTTGAAACGTCAGGAAGGTGATATTGCCGCCCTGGCCGATGTAGCCATTCACCTGCGCGGTGAGCTTTTGCTGCTGGTCTACCGGGAAGATCAGCGCCGGGTCTAGCCGCTCTGCCGGGCGGGTCACCTTGGCACCGGCAGCCTGCCACACCGGCACGCACTTCTCGTTCCAGGGCGTGGCTTTGTTGTCGTCGGTGCCGGTGATGATCAGCACGTTCTGGTGCGCCAGCGTGGCCACATCGCTGGGCCGCTGCTGGCCCGCCATGATGAGCCCGGCGGCGAAGGTGTGGGGGTGTTTGGCCATCAGCCACAGCGAGGTCATGGCCCCCATGGACCAACCGGTGCAATACACCCGCTGGGGGTCTATCTTGAGCCGCTTGTCCGCCCGGTCGGGCAAAGACGGGTTGCCAAAATTCCAGGTGTTTTTCAGCAGCGATTCCACCAGTTTGTAGGTGTTTTCGACATCTGCGGTGTGTTCCCAGTAGTCGTTCATGGTGGTGCGCTCGTAGCGCGGGGTGATGACCACGCATGCATGCCGGTCTTGCTCTTCCGGCAGGCTCCAGATGCTGGCGATGCACTGCTCGGTCAGCGTTTGCGCGCAGGTTCCGTCGTAGCTGGTGCCCGAGTGGGTGATGGCCAGCAGCAGCGGATAGGCCTTCTTCTCGCCGCCCGGTTGAAGGAAGGATTTCGGCAGGTAAATGCTGTATTCGAGCCAGGCCGAACGCGTGTCGTCCCACCACCAGTGGTTTTGCTCCCAGCCGTCCACGCCGCGAATCACCACGCTGTTACCGCGCTGGCCTGCGTTGCTCCACAGGGTGGTGCTGGCGGCGTACACCGCCCCGCCCACCGTGTGCACGCTCTTGTTTTGCAGCAGCGTCACCTTGTCGCTGTCGGTGGTGGGCAGGCTGAGGTCGGCTGCGTGCTGGAATTCGGCGACCACATATTTACCGGCCACGCTTTGGCGGTCGGCGCGCAGTGCGGGCGCAGCATTGGTGTAGACAGCCACCACGGCGCGTGGCTGGGCGGCCTCGGTCGTCGCGTTTTTGTCGGGGGTCTCGGGCATGCCGGGGAAGTAGCCTTGGGCTGCGGGGAAGACGCTGGCGGTGTAGGTGTCCAGCGCCAGGCTGGCCGGGTCGATGGGGCTGTCGTATTCCACCGCGATGCCATAGACCTTTTGGCCACCCCCGGTGACTTCACACACGGCGTAGATGCCTTGCAGGCCGGGGCCCGTACTTTTGCGGCTACCGCCGGGACCACCTGATGCGGAAGACGCCGCCATGAAGCCGTTGCCCCCCTGCGCCGCCTGGGCACCCCGCCCCACGGCAGACACCGTGCCAGCCAACATGGCCCCTACCGCCACAAAATTTCGTCTCGATACATCGGTCATACGCCATTCCTTTCCAATACGGTGTTTGGAATTATCAGCCGCGCCGCCGACAACAGCGTGCAAAGTAATGTGGGCGGCAGGCGAAGACGGTGCTATCGTAAAAATAGCTGCCAGCGCACGTAGATACTGCGCTGGAGCCCAATTTTGCTACTATTTATTGGCCCGTCCTGCCAGCACATGCACCGCGATGGCCAGCAGCGCAGTCCCCAGGCCAAAGGCGCACACCAGGGGCCAGCCGCCGTGCGCCCAGGCCAGGCTGGCGACCGTGGTGCCGATGGAGCCGCCCAGAAAAATGGCGCTCACATAGATAGTGTTGATCCGGCTGCGGGCCTGCGGGTCCAGCCCCAGCACCATCGTCTGGTTGGACACATTGGCAATCGACATACCGAAGTCGAGTACCAGCACCCCCAGCACCAGCCCGCGCAAAGACACATCTGCCGTAAAGACGGTCCATGCCAGTACGCTGCAGCCCAGGCCCAGCCGCAGCACCGTGCGCGCGCCCCAGCGGTCGATCAGGCGGCCACTGGCACTGGCCGCCGCCACACCCGCCACGCCCACGATGCCAAACGCCCCCGCTGCTGCCGGGCCCAGGTGGAAAGGTGCTTGCGCCAGCAGCAGCGCCAAAAGCGACCAAAACGCGCTGAAGATGGCAAAAATACAGGCCTGGATGGCGCAGGCCACGCGTAGCGCAGGGTGCTGCACCAACAAGCGGACCATAGAGCCCAGCAGCGCGCCGTAGCTCTGCTGCAGCGTCGGTGCCACCTTGGGCAAGGCCATGCTCAGCGCCACGCCCAGCAGCAGCGCCACCCCACTGGCCAGCCCGAACATCACCCGCCAGCCCAGCATTTCGCCGACCAGCCCACTCACCATGCGTGCCAGCAAGATGCCCGCCATGATGCCGCTGAACACCGTGCCCACGGCCCGTCCACGCTGCTCCGGCGCGGCCAGGTCGGCGGCAAAGGGCACCAGAATCTGCGCGATGCAGGCCCCCACGCCCACCAGCAGCGATGCCAGGGCCAGCATGTGTACGCTGGGGGCCAGCGCGCAGGCCAGCGTGGCCACCACCAGCACGCCCACCAGGCTCACGGTGAGCCGCTTGCGCTCCACCAGGTCGCCCAGCGGCACGATGCACAAAATCCCCAGCGTGTAGCCCACCTGGGTGGCCACAGCCACCATCCCTACCTGGCCAGGCGTGCCAAAGGATGCGCCTATCGCTGCCAGCAGCGGCTGCGCGTAGTACAGGTTGGCCACCGCCGCGCCTGCGCACACGGCCAGCATGAACAGCAGGCCCCGGGGCAGGACTTTGCTGGCTTGCAGTTCCACGGCGTGGTTCATTTCTAGACTACCTTGCTGTCAAAGAATTGCTGGATAGTGGCTACGCTGGACAGCACCGTGCTCCAGCCCGCGTAGTACGCCAGATGCGTGACTATTTCTGAAATTTGCGCCTGGGTCACGCCTTTGAGTACGGCACGGTTCAAATAAAACGGCAAAAACGTGGTCTGCCCCGCAGCAATCAGCGCACTCACTGTCACCAGATTGCGGTCGCGCGGGGCCAGGCCGGGGCGCAACCACACCTCGTGGTACAGCAGTTCGTCGGTGATCTGTACCAGGCCGGGCACGACTGGGGTGAAGTTTTGTTGGGTGAACGCCACGCGCACATCTTCATCGGGCAGCGCCTCTGCCAGGGGCAGCAGGGTAGGGTCGGTGCCAGGCAGCTGGTCGGCCGTGATGCCGCGTT
>CANFZJ010000298.1 GCA_947451445.1 Comamonadaceae bacterium | reverse complement strand
GGAATTGGCCGTTAGCGCAGGTACCGTCTGCACATAACGCTCTAAATTTGATAGCACATCAAGACTGAAGCCGCGTCCACCGCCCTGGTAGGCAAAGGTGGCGTCGGTGAAGCGGTCGCAGACCAGCACGTCGCCACGGGCCAGCGCCGGTTCAATCACCTGCAACAGGTGGTCGCGCCGGGCGGCGAATACCAGCAGGGCCTCGGTCAGCGGGTCCATGGCGTCGTTCAATACCAGCGTGCGCAGTTTTTCAGCCAGCGGCGTGCCGCCGGGCTCCCGGGTCAGCGTGACTGCCCTGCCCTGGGCCCTAAATGCCGCGGCCAGCGCCTCGATGTGGCTGGACTTGCCCGCGCCGTCTATGCCTTCAAAGCTGATGAAAATACCGGGTTGCATCACTTCCTTTGAAACTTGTTGACGGCCCGATTGTGCTCTTCCAGGCTGCTGCTGAACTGGCTGCTGCCGTCGCCGCGCGCTACAAAATACAGGGCAGATGTGGCGGCCGGTTGCACGGCGGCCAGCAGGGCCTGGGTGCCGGGCATGGCGATGGGCGTGGGGGGCAAACCGGTACGGCGGTAGGTGTTGTAAGGGGTGTCGGCCAGCAGGTCGCGCTTGCGCAGGTTGCCGTCAAAGCCCACGCCCAGGCCGTAGATCACGGTGGGGTCGGTCTGCAGCGGCATGCCGATGCGCAGGCGGTTGTTGAATACCCCGGCCACCATGGCCCGGTCGCTGGCCCTGCCGGTTTCCTTTTCTACGATGCTGGCCAGGGTCAACAACTCGTCAGGCGTTTGGGTCTGCGTGCCAGGCTGGCGCAGCGCCCAGGCGGCGTTCAGTTTTTTGTCCATGGCGTGCATGGCGCGTTTGAGCACCGCAAAGTCGCTGCTGCCTTTGGCGTAGGTATAGGTGTCGGGGAAAAAGCGGCCTTCAGGGTAGACGCCAGGGCGGCCCAGCGCAAGCATGATGGAATTGTCACCCAGCGCAGTACTGTCGGGCTTAAGTTGCTCTGCTTTTAATAGCGCAGCACGGACCTGGCGAAACGTCCACCCCTCCACCAGCGTGACGCTGCGCAGCGCTTCGTCACCACGTACCAGCTTGGACAACAGGCTGATCGGCGTGGTGCCAGCGGTGATTTCATAGCTGCCCGCCTTGATCTGGCGCGATGTGCCCGAGGCGCGAAACCAGCCATACAGCAACAGTGGCGGGGTTTGTACGCCCGCATCCACCGCCGCCTGTGCCACGCCGCGCGCACTGGTACCGGGCTCGATGGACAAATCCAGTGGCGCTGCCAGCAAGGCCAAAGGCTGGTGCAGCCACCACCAGGCCGATGCGCCCAACACACCCGCGACCAGCAGCAAACTTACAAATAAACGACGCACAAGCTTAGAACCCGTAGGGAGAACAACCGGCGATGATAATTCAGCCCATGACCACATTACCCTCTGGAATCGCCCACCTGTCGCACTTGGGCGTGATCCGCGCCATCGGCGCCGATGCCGCCAAGTTTTTGCACGGCCAGCTGACGCAGGACTTCGCCTTGCTAGGCCAAGCCGATGCCCGTTTGGCCGCTTTTTGCAATGCCAAGGGCCGCATGCAGGCCAGCTTTATTGGTTTCAAACGCAGTCCGACCGAGATTTTGCTCATTTGCCACCGCGACCTGCTGGCCGCCACGCTGAAGCGCCTAAGCATGTTTGTGATGCGTGCCCAAACCAAGCTGAGCGATGCCACAGCCGACTTCGCGTTGTACGGCTTGGTGGGCGATGTGCTGGACGTCGCGCAACAGGGCGCGCCCTGGAGCATCGCCACCGACGGTGACGCCAGCACCATCGCCCTGTACCCGGCCGACGGCCAGCCGCGTGCCCTGTACGTCGTCCCGGCGGGCCACCCTGCCCCGGTCGGCCCTGTGCTGATGGAGACCCTGTGGCTGTGGAGCGAGGTGCGCAGCGGCATTGCCACCGTATCCACGCCGATCTTTGAAGCCCTGGTGCCGCAGATGCTGAACTACGAATCGGTCGGTGGCGTGAACTTCAAAAAGGGCTGCTACCCCGGCCAGGAGGTGGTGGCGCGCAGCCAGTTTCGCGGTACCTTGAAGCGCCGCGCGGCCATCGTGCATGCGGATGCATTGCCGGTGGCTGGACAGGAGGTGTTCCATTCCGCCGACGCTGAACAGCCCTGCGGCGTGGTGGTGCAGGCAGCCAGCGCCCCCGGCGGTGGCTGGGATGCCATCATTTCGCTGCAGATTGCGGCCATGCAAGAAGGCAGCTTGCACCTGGGTACGGCAAATGGCCCGACGCTGGCGCTGCTGCCTTTACCGTACGCGCTACTTGCCGATATCTAGTTCCATTTCGATGTGCGGGATGCCGACCTCGGCGTACACATCGCCGCGTGGGCAAAACCCCAGGCGTTCGTAAAAGCCCTGGGCGCTGGTCTGGGCGTGCAGGCATACCGCGTGGTCGCCACGGTCCTTGGCGGCTTGCACCAATGCATCCAGCACCTGTTGCCCCAGATGCTGGCCGCGCAGGGCTGATAGCACTGCCATACGGCCGATGCGGCCCACGCCGGGCGCGTGTTGCAGCAGGCGGCCCGTAGCAACCGGCACACCCGCTGCGTCGAAAACCACCGCGTGCACCGCGCTGGCGTCGGCCACGTCCCATTCCATCTCGGCGGGGATTTTTTGCTCATGGACGAACACGGCTGTGCGTACCTGGGATGCGGCGGGGCCCAGGTCGGCCCAAGAACCAACGATGGGTTTTGTCATAGTGCAAAGGCGTTGCGCAAGGCCCGGGCCGCGTCGGCATGGGCTTGGCGGGCTTCGGGGATGGCGCGGCCCATTTTGATGAACTCGTGGGTCACGCCACGGTAGATGTCCAGATCGACCGGCACCCCGGCCAGCCGCAGCTTGTCGGCGTACAGCAGGCCTTCGTCTACCAGCGGGTCGCATTCGGCCAGGCCGAACCAGGCGGGGGCGATGCCGTCCACGTCAGGCGCGTTTAACGGGGCAAACCGCCAGTCTTCACGGTCGGCGGGGCTGCGCAGGTACTGGTTGAAGAAAAAGTCAATGTGGTCGCTTTCCAGCAGCAGCCCTGTGCCAAACCGGGTGTGCGACGGCGTGTCGCCATGCGCCGCGCAACCCGGGTAGAACAGCAGCTGTAGCGCCAACGGCAAGCCCGCGTCGCGGGCCAGAATGGCGCAGGCCGTGGCCAGCGTGCCGCCTGCACTGTCACCGCCTACCGCCAGCGCGCCCGGTAGCAGCCCCAAAGTCTGCGCATGCGCCGCCAGCCAGCGCAAGGCCGTCCAGGCGTCGTCTGCCGCTGTGGGAAAAGTGTGCTCAGGGGCCAACCGGTAGCCCAGCGACACCACCGCGCAACCGCTCAAGCGGCTGAGTTCACGGCACAAAATGTCGTGCGTGGCCACGCTGCCCACGGTAAAACCACCGCCATGCAGGTACAGCAGCACGGGCAAGGCATGGGCCACAGGGGCATACAAACGCGCTGGCAAGCTAGCGCCGTCAGGCGTCGGAATGGCAAAGTCCTCCACCCGCAGCAACGCCGCTTTGGGTACTTCGAGCACGTTCGCCCCCGCCTCGTAGGCCGCACGGGCCTGGGCCGGGCTGAGGTGGTGCATGGGCACGCGCTGGGCACGGGCCATGCGCTCCAGCACGGAGCGCATTTTGGGCGTCAGGGGATGGAGCATCGAGATAAATACATACGTTTTAGGCTGCTAGCGCATATGGAATGTGCGCAAGAAGCTACTTATTTAATAGCAAAAATAGGGGTGATATTCACACCAATCCGGCTAGTTCCGAGCTGGCCGACCAGTCAATCGGGTCTTGCTGCAGCACCATGTCGATGTCCAGCGCCAAGGCCAGGCCGACTTCACCGGGGAAGCTCACGGCCAGCGCGTTCGCGTCCAGCTCTACCTCTTTGGCGCGTACCCGCCAGACGGCCAGGTGCACCAGCCCGGCCAGTGGCTCGTAAACGCTGTTTTCAAACGGCTGGACCTGGTACTGCAGCGCATGCACGATGGTGTCGGGAAACTGCCATTTGCGGGCAAACCCCGCGCCCACTTCGGCATAGCTGTAGCCCAGGCGCTTGCTCTCCACCCGTGCGCGGCGCATGTCCAGCGGCTGCAGCATGGCGTCCAGCACCGCCATGTCGTCCGGCATGCCCATGTGCAACACCAGCTCGCCCACCGCGTGCACCAGCCCGGCGGTAAATGCGGTGGCCGGGCTGGTCCGCACCATGCCGGCCAGTGAGCGGGTTAGTTTGGCCACGTTCAGGCTGTAGCGCCAGAACTGTTGCAGGTTCATGCCCGGC
>CANFZJ010000297.1 GCA_947451445.1 Comamonadaceae bacterium | reverse complement strand
TCTCCGGTGCTTTGGCGGCTTACTTGGGAGCCGTAAAGCCAGTGGCTTTGTAGGCAGCGTCAATGGTGGCCTTGCCGACGCGCGACTCCATCTCTTTGTGCACGGGCATCAAGGCTTTCTTCCACTCGGTCAGCTCGGCTGCGGTGGGGGTGTAGATGGTGGTCTTGCCGCTGGCCTTGATTTTTTCCAGGGCCTGGGCGTTTTCGGTGGCGGCAATGGCGTTGGCGTAGGTGGTCGAGTCCTTGATCGCGCCTTGCAGCGTGGTGCGGATGTCGGCAGGCAGGCCGTCCCAGAACTTCTTGTTCACGATGACCGCGTAGGCCAGGTGGCCGTGGTTGGACAGGGTGATGTGCTTTTGCACCTCATAAATCTTCTGGGTGTAGAAGTTGGAGGGCACGCCCTCGGTGCCGTCCACCACACCGGACTGCAGCGCCTGGTACAGCTCGCTGAACGCCATCACCTGGGGAATCGCGCCCAAGGCACGCATTTGCGCGTCCAGCACTTTGGAGCTCTGGATGCGCATCTTCTGGCCCTTGAAGTCGGCCACCACATGCAGCGGCTTGTTGGCGCTCATGATGTGAAAGCCGTTGTCCCAGTAAGCCAGGCCCTGGATGCCCTTGGACTCCAGCTTCTTGAACAGCTCTGCGCCCAGCGGGCCTTCGGTGATGCCACGGAAGGCGGCGTCGTCCTTGAACAGGAACGGCAGGTCAAACACTTCAAATTCTTTCGCGCCCAGCGGGCCGAACTTGGCCAGCGACGGGGCCAGCATCTGCACCGAACCCAGTTGCAGGGCTTCCAGCTCTTCCTTGTCCTTGTACAGCTGGCTGTTGGGGTACAGCTCGACCTTCACCTTGCCGCCCGTGCGCTGCTCGGCCAGTTCTTTAAAGCGCTGTGCGCCCTTGCCCTTGGGGGTGTCGGGGGCGACCACGTGGCTGAACTTGATGACGATAGGCGCTTGGGCCATGACGGCAGCGCTGGCACATACGGTGGCAGCGGCAACGGCAAGCTGGACAACGGCGCGGCGGGTAAATAATTTCATGGCGGAATCTCTTGAAGAATAGGGGTGGGCGGAGTGTCTTGCGCACGGTTTTTGGCAACCAGTGTGGACTTCCACATAGAGAGGGTTTTAGCCCCCAAAACACCGGGTTTTCCCGTAGATTTGACCCTATGCGGGCCAGAAAAATCGGCCTGTCCCGCTAGACTGCCACCATGCTTGCCAACACCGCCCACGACTCCCGCCGCCAACCCGGCAGTGCACCGCGCACCTGGTTGCGGCGCTGGTTGTGGGCCTTGCCGCTGCTGGCATCGCTGGTCTTTGTCGCGGGCGACATCGCCTGGACCTGGCGCGCCGACCGGGAAGAGCAAAGCAACCGCCTGGCCAGCATCATTGCCGACGCACTCAGCACCGAAGCCCATCTGCACGACCGCCTGGCCGTCGAGTCCGGCTACCTGGAAGACCTGGCCAAAGAGCTCCCCCGCCTGCCACGCAGCAACGCGGGCCTGGCCAACCATGCCGACGTAGCCAGCGGCCTGCGCAGCCTGTGGCAAAGCGTGACCTGGCTGGACGCCAACAACCGCATCGTGGCCCATGTACCCGACCAGCAGCCCATTCCCAACAGCGCCCAGCGCGCGCTGCTGGACAGCACCGGCGTATCGGGCCACATGGGGCAGATGGCAGGTGACGAAAAACTCATCGTGCGCTACTCTGCGGTGCGGCTGCTGCGCCGGGGCACGCCCTGGTGGGTATCGCGCAAATACGATGTGCGGCTGCTGGACACCAACGAACAAACCATTGCCTCGGTAGACGAAGTGCCCATGGGCATGGACCCCCTGGTGCATGAAAGCTACAAGGTCCAGGTGGGCAAAAACATGCCCGGCACCTATCTGGAGCTGACCCTGCGCGAGCGCCCGCCCCCGTTCTGGCGCACGCTGCCGGTGGCGCTGGTGGTCGGTTTTTTAGCGCTGATGCTGGTGGCCACGCTGCTGCTGCGCCGCCAGGTGCGCCAAATATCCCGCGCCGAAGACGCCTGGCGCAACGAAGCCTCCTGGCGCCAGGCCATGGAAGACTCGGCCCTGGTGGGCTTGCGCGCCCGCGATGCCGAAGGCCGCATCCTGTACGTCAACCGCACCCTGTGCGACATGGTCGGACTGCCCGCCGACAAGCTGGTCGGCCTGGCCCCGCCCATGCCCTACTGGCCCCCCGAGTCCATCGACGAAGTGATGCTGCGCAACCGCCGCAACCTGCAAGGCCAAGCCCCACGCGACGGCTACGAGGCCCTGTGGCGGCACCAAAACGGGAACACCATCAACGTGATGGTGTTCGAGTCGCCGCTGATCGACGCCTACGGCAGCCACGTGGGCTGGATGGGCTCCATCATCGACATCACCGCCCGCAAACGGCTGGAAGAGCGCGAACGCCACCAGGCCGAAGCCATGGCCCACCAGGCCCGGCTCACCACGCTGGGCGAAGTCGCGTCCGCCCTGGCCCACCAGCTGAACCAGCCGCTGACCGCCATCATGGGCTACAACACCGGCCTGCAACGCATGCTGGACCAGGAAGGCTACGCCAACCCCACTGTGCGCAAAGCCCTTAAAACCCAGGGCGAGCAGGCCGCCGAGGCGGGCCGCATCGTGCAGCGCATCCGCGAATTTTTGACCCGGCGCGCGCCCCAGCGCGAACCCTGCGACCTGGTGGCCATCGCCCAGCGCGCCGTGGCGCTGCTGCAGCGCGACCTGCAGCGCCAGCACATCCAGCTGGCCTGGCAGTTGCAGCCCGACCTGCCGCAGGTCTACGCCGACGCCATTTTGGTGGAGCAGGTGCTCATCAACCTGGTCCGCAACGCCGCCGACGCCATGGCCAGCGACGGCCACGGCAGCCAGATACAGATCGTGGTGGCCCTCAGCGCACCACAATTCATGCGCCTGGACGTGAACGACGACGGCCCCGGCCTGGGCGGGCGCGGCATCGAAATACTCACCGCCCCGTTCTACTCCACCAAGGCCGAAGGCATGGGCATGGGCCTGGCCATCTGCCGCTCGGTCATCGAACTGCACCACGGCAGCATGGACGCTGGCAGCAGCCCGCTGGGCGGGGCCCGCCTGTCCTTCACCCTGCCCGTATTCATTGACGAGGAACCCGCACCATGATTCCGTTTCCCTTGCAATACGAGATTAGGCGCGAAGCCGCAGACAGTGCTCTGGCACGGCAAGGCGAAGTAACGACATATCGGATTGAAAGGGGAGCGGAATGACGATTGCAGTGCATCTGGTAGACGACGAAGCACCCGTGCGCGACGCGCTGGAGTTTCTGTTCGTATCCCACGGCTTTGCCGTGCGCAGCTACCCCGACGGCCCCACCTTTCTCGCCGCGCTGGACGGCCCCACGCCGGTGCGCGGCTGCATCCTGCTGGACGTGCGCATGGAGCCGCTGTCCGGCCTGCAGGTACACGACGCGCTGGTGGCGCGCGGCGTTCCGGTGCCGGTGATCTTTTTGTCCGGCCACGGCGACATCCCCATGGCGGTGGAGGCACTGAAAAAAGGCGCGTTCGACTTTGTGGAAAAACCATTTGGCGACACCGCGCTGGTCGAACGCGTGCGCGACGCCCTGGTCGCCGAGGCCGCCCAGCAGCAGCGCCTGGCCGAAGGCGACGCCCGGGGCGCCAAACTGGCCGGGCTGACCCCCCGCGAGCAAGACGTGATGCACCGCGTCGCCGCAGGCAAGCTGAACAAGGTAATTGCCGACGAAATGCACATCGCCATGCGCACGGTCGAGGTCTACCGGGCCCGCGTTTACGCCAAGCTGGGCGTGCGCTCGTCGGCCGAATTAGCCACGCTGCTGGCGAGAACTTGATTTCATAAGAAACAAGCCGCCAGCGCACATTCCATATGCGCAAGTAGCTACTGTATTTATAGCAACTCAATCGCCACCGCAGTCGCCTCGCCGCCGCCAATACACAGCGTGGCCACGCCCCGGCGCAGGCCTTGGTGGCGCAGGGCGTACAGCAAGGTCACCAGGATGCGGGCGCCGCTGGCCCCAATCGGGTGGCCCAGCGCGCAGGCCCCGCCGTGCAGGTTGACGCGGGCGTGGGGCACGGCCAGCGCGGCCATCAGCGCCATGGGGACGACGGCAAAGGCTTCGTTCACCTCCCACAGGTCCACATCCGCCACTTGCCAGCCGATGCGGTGCAGCAGCTTGCGCACGGCCCCCTGCGGCGCGGTGGTGAACCAGCCGGGCTCCTGCGCATGGGTGGCGTGGCCGACGATGCGGGCCAGTGGCGGTCTGCCCAGCTGTGCAGCCGTGGACGCACGGGCCAGCACCAACGCCGCCGCGCCGTCGCTGATA
>CANFZJ010000296.1 GCA_947451445.1 Comamonadaceae bacterium | reverse complement strand
GTCACCAGCCCAAACACCACTGGCTCGGAGCCTAGCGGCAGCAGTCTGGCTGAAATGAAGGACACCACAAACACGGTGCTCAGGCCGAATTGCGGCAGGGCCAAAAGGGTCAAAAGATGGTCTATCCAGGCTTGCATCGGGGCAGTATAGGGTTGGGTGGCGTGGGGATTTTTTGAAATTTCACTATGCAAAATCACAAATCTGCCTTGCGAAATCTTCAATTGCTGCACTGCATCAAATTTTACCAATGGGCGAAAATTGCTTTCATAATGTAATAAGTTGCCGTAAGTCATTGATTTTATTGGTTGATATTTTTAATCTTATATAAGACATAAGAGTTAAAAAATCTTGTGCAAGGCTTAGAATTTATCCATCGACACCGCAGCAACCGCCCCAAGTGCCGACCCCTTTCCGCTTTTTACCCAACCTCTGGAGTTTTTATGCCCCAATCCATCACTGAACAACTCAGCCGTGACCAACAAGCTGCCGCTCTGCAAAAAGACTGGGACACCAATCCCCGCTGGAAGGGCATCAAGCGCGGTTACACCGCCGCCGAAGTCGTGCGTCTGCGTGGCTCTTTCCCCATCGAGCACACCCTGGCCCGCCGCGGTGCCGAAAAGCTCTGGGATCTGCTGCACACCGAGGCCTATGTGAACTGCCTGGGCGCACTCACCGGTGGCCAAGCCATGCAACAGGTCAAGGCTGGCGTGAAAGCCATCTATCTGTCCGGCTGGCAAGTCGCTGCCGACAACAACGGTTACGCCGCCATGTACCCCGACCAGTCGCTGTACCCTGTGGATTCGGTGCCAAAGGTGGTTGAGCGCATCAACAACACCTTCCGCCGTGCCGACGAAATCCAGCACTCCAAGGGCATTGACTCTGGCGACGCAGGCTATATCGACAACTTCGCGCCCATCGTGGCCGATGCCGAAGCCGGTTTCGGCGGCGTGCTGAACGCGTTTGAACTGATGAAGGCCATGATTAACTCCGGCGCGGCCGGTGTGCACTGGGAAGACCAGTTAGCCTCCGTCAAGAAATGCGGCCACATGGGCGGCAAGGTGCTGGTGCCTACCGCCGAAGCCGTGCAAAAGCTGATCGCTGCCCGCATGGCGGCCGACGTGTGCGGCGTGCCCACCCTGGTGATTGCCCGTACCGATGCCGAAGCCGCCGATCTGCTGACCAGCGACTACGACGAAAACGACAAGCCCTTCATTACCGGTGAGCGCACCTCCGAAGGTTTCTACAAGACCAACAAGGGCATGGACCAGGCCATCAGCCGCGCCATTGCCTACGCCCACTACGCTGATTTGGTCTGGTGTGAAACCGGTACGCCGGATCTGGAGTTCGCCAAGAAGTTTGCCGACGCCGTGCACAAGGTCCACCCTGGCAAGATGCTGGCCTACAACTGCTCGCCATCGTTCAACTGGAAGAAAAACCTGGACGACGCAACCATCGCCAAGTTCCAGCGCGAACTGGGTGCCATGGGCTACAAGTACCAGTTCATCACCCTGGCTGGCATCCACAGCATGTGGTACAACATGTTCGACTTGGCGCAAGACTATGTGAAGCGCGGCATGTCGGCCTATGTCGAGAAGGTGCAAGAGCCCGAGTTCGCCGCCCGCGACCGTGGTTACACCTTTGTGTCGCACCAGCAAGAAGTGGGCACCGGCTACTTCGATGAAGTGACCACCGTGATCCAGGGCGGCAAGTCCAGCGTCACCGCCTTGACCGGCTCGACCGAAGAAGAACAGTTCCACTGATCACGGTTTGCCCCACCAAAAGCCCGCTGCCCAGCGGGCTTTTTTATTTGCCGAATGCTGGCGGCAGGCGCAGCTTGGTGGGCTGCGGCGCATCGTTGCGCGCCACCACCCGTTCCACCAGCACATCACCCGTGCCCCGGTCGATCAGGCCGATCTCGGCGGCGGCGGCGCGGCTCAGGTCGATGACGCGGTGGGTCAGGATGTGTGGCCCCCGGTCATTGATGCGGACGATGACGCTTTTGCCAGTGCTCAACAGCGTCACTTTGGCGTAGCTCAACAGCGGCAAGGTGCGGTGTGCGGCGGTTAGTTCGGTCATTTTGAATATCTCGCCCGACGCTGTTTTACGGCCATGGAAGCGCGGGCCGTACCAGCTGGCCTTGCCCCGCTGTGCGGCACCGGCGCCCAGGTCGGTGGCCCAAAAGTCCGCGGGGGATGCGGTCAGTGGGTCGGGCTCGGCTAGCGTGGTGGCGATAGTGTCCAGGGCATCTGGCTGCGGGGTGGTCTGCGCTCGCGTTGCGGTTGTAGGCCCCAGCAGGGCACACAGCAGCAGCGCCAGCGCGGCAGGAGGCTTTAAAAACATGGGCGCATGGTAAGGGAAAGTGTGTGGCTGTCGCCAAATTGTCACGCGGGTTTACGCATTCCAGTTGCTGAAATTTTGGGCAGTTAGAATGGCGCTCCCCCCGTTTTATCCCCTTGCGCCGCTCGGCGCGTTGTCCTATTTCCATGCACATTGGTCCGTACGCTTTAGCGAACCGCTTGTTTGTCGCGCCCATGGCTGGCGTGACCGACAGGCCGTTTCGGCGTTTGTGCAAGGCGTTGGGGGCGGGCTACGCGGTGAGCGAAATGGTGACCTCCCGGCGTGACCTGTGGAATACGCTCAAAACTTCACGCCGGGCCAACCACGACGGCGAAGTGGCCCCCATCGCGGTGCAAATCGCCGGGACCGACGCGCAGATGATGGCCGAGGCGGCTGCCTACAACGTTGCCAATGGCGCGCAGATCATCGACATCAACATGGGGTGTCCGGCCAAAAAGGTGTGCAACAAATGGGCCGGTTCGGCGCTGATGCAGGACGAGCCCCTGGCTTTGGCCATTGCCGAAGCAGTGGTCGCCGCCTGCGCCCCGCACAACGTGCCCGTCACCCTGAAGATGCGCACCGGCTGGAGCCAGGACAACAAGAATGCGGTGTCGTTGGCGCGCCAGTTTGAGCAGGCCGGCATCCAGATGCTGACCGTGCACGGCCGCACCCGCGAACAGGGCTACACGGGCCATGCCGAATACGACACCATCGCCGCCGTCAAAGCGGCCGTGCGCATCCCCGTGGTGGCCAATGGCGACCTGACGACTCCCGAAAAAGTACGTGACGTGCTGGCCACTACCGGTGCCGACGCCATCATGATTGGCCGTGCCGCCCAGGGCCGCCCCTGGATCTTCCGCGAGGTGGCGCACTTTTTGGCCACCGGCACCCACCTGGCCCCGCCGCTGGTGGCCGAGGTGCAGCGCCTGCTGCTGGACCACCTGCAAGACCACTACAGCCTGTATGGCGACTTCAGCGGCGTGCGTACTGCGCGCAAACACATCGGCTGGTATGTGAAGGCACTGCCTGGCGGCGACGCCTTCCGTGACCGCATGAACCTGCTGGAAGACCCGCAGCAGCAGTGGAATGCGGTAGACCAATTTTTTACCCAGCTGGCCAACGCCATGGACCGCATCCCCGCGCAGACCAGCCCCCACACCGAAGAACAAATGCATCTGGAGAGCGCAGAGTGAGCCAACAAAAAAGTATTGACGAGTGTGTGCGCCTGAGCCTGGCAAGCTACTTCAAAGACCTGGACGGCATCGAGCCTGCAGGCATGTACGACATGATGGTCCGGGTGGTCGAAAAGCCGTTGCTGGAAGTGGTGATGGCCCAGGCCGACCACAACCAGTCCCGCGCCGCGGCCTGGCTGGGCCTGAACCGCAACACCTTGCGCAAGAAGCTGCTGGAACACCGCCTGATGGAGTAATCCGCTGTCGGTCTGCCCTGAACTATTTTTAAACCCCCTCGAAACCCATGAACGCACTTCTCTCCGTTTCCGACAAAACCGGTGTCCTGGACCTGGCCCGCTCCCTACACGCACTGGGCTTTGGCCTGCTGTCCACTGGCGGCACCGCCAAGCTGCTGGCCGACAACGGCCTGCCCGTCACCGAGGTAGCCGACCACACCGGCTTCCCTGAAATGCTGGACGGCCGCGTCAAAACCCTGCACCCCAAGGTGCACGGCGGCCTGCTGGCCCGGCGCGACTTCCCCGAGCACATGGCGGCTTTGGCGACGCACGACATCGCCACCATCGACCTGCTGGTGGTCAACCTGTACCCGTTTGAAGCCACCGTGGCCCAACCCGGCTGCACGCTGGAAGACGCCATCGAGAACATCGACATTGGCGGCCCCGCCATGGTGCGCAGCGCCGCCAAGAACTGGAAAGACGTAGCCGTGCTGACCGACGCCAGCCAGTACGCCACCGTGGTGGCCGAACTGCAAGCCACAGGTTCCGTCAGCCAAAAGACCAAGTTCGCCCTGTCGGTGGCCGCGTTCAACCGCATCAGCCAGTACGACGGCGCCATCAGCGACTACCTGTCG
>CANFZJ010000295.1 GCA_947451445.1 Comamonadaceae bacterium | reverse complement strand
ATCGCCTCCAGCATCGTGGACCCGGCCATCGGCGAAGCCGGTGATGTGGACACCGCCGTCATCACCCTGCGCTGGGCCGATGGCCGCATCGCCGCCATCAAGAACAGCCGCCGCGCCGTGTATGGCTACGACCAGCGTGTGGAATTGCTGGGCTCGGAAGGTCTGCTAACGGCCAACAATGTGCTGGAAAACACCGTCACCAAAGTCACCGCTGCCGGTGCTGTGAGCGCCAAGCCCGAATTCTTCTTTCTGGAGCGCTACATGCGTGCCTACAAGGCCGAATGGACCGCCTTCATTGCAGCCATGGAACAGGGCACAGCGCTACCCGTCACGCTGAAAGACGGCATCAACGCTTTGGCCGTGGCCGAAGCCGCCACGCTGTCCGCCAAGCTGGGCAAGCCGGTGGCGTTGAAAGACGGCAAGCCGGTGCTGGCATAAAGCGAAAAACCGATGCACACCGCCTCCCCCGCCACCGCCCTGGAGGCGCGCATCACCCACAACCTGCCCACCCTGAGCCCCAAGCTCAAGCAGGTCGCCACCTACTGCTTACAGCATGCGCGGCACCTGCATCTGTGCCGCATCCAGGAGGTGGCCCAGCACTGCGAAACACAGCCGGTCACGGTGGTGCGCCTAGCCAAACGCTACGGGTTTCGGGGCTTTCTCGACTTCAAGATGGCCTTTCTGGCCGGTGCAGAACCGGGCGAAGCCATTCCCCACGCGCCCGAGTCGACAGACGGGTTCTACTGCGCAGCCCAACTGCTGGCGCAGGCCCATACCGTGTGGCTGCATGCAGTCCCCGCAACGGCGCACGTCGCGCAGTGCTACGCCGACATGTTGCGTGTGGCCGGACTCCGCGTGCAATGGAGCCCGCCACACCCATGGCAGCCTGGTACGCGCGATGTACTGCTCTGTGTAACTCTGGTGGCCGAGGATGGGGGCGATGCCGGTGCCATCGCCCAAGCCATTGGCATCCCGGTCATCGTAATCACCGATGTACCGGGACCACGCGCGCCTAAAACGGCCGATGCCTATGTCTGCGTGGCACACCTCGGCCTGGGCTTGCACGGCATTCCGGCAGGCCTCGCTCTGGCCCATGCGGTCCACCGCCTTCAAAAACTATGAACCCACAGAACATGCTATAAATTAAATAGCAAAAAGCGTATGTAATGTATACGCAAGAGGCCGATTTAAACCACGGATTAAAGTGCAAAGGACAACTACCGTGGATCGCAACCGGCAGACACGTCGTGGGTGTAAGGGGAATAAAAAAACGCTCCCCGCTGGGAGCGTTTTGCCGTGCGCGGGAGCGCAGACTTACAAAAAGATCGCCAGGTTTGGCGTGCCCAGCACGGCCTGGTCCAGCAGGATTTCACGGCGGGCCAGCTTGAAGCTGCTGCCGCTGACGCGCAGCACGTCCTGGCGCACACCACTGATCAAATCGAACTCATCAAAGTTGAAGCGGCTGCGGGTAATCAGCAGATTGCTTTGTACTTTGTACTCGTCGGGCGCATCACCGGTACGCACCAGCACATTGGTGACCATGCGGCGGGTACGCGACGGTGGGTCTTCGGCCCAAGCGCTCTTGGTCCCGGTGAGCCGCATGATGCGGCCCATGATGGAGCGGTAGTCGTCGTGGTAATGCTGCACCGTGCGAATGATGCTGGCGGCTTGGTTGGCCAAGGGCCGGGTCTGGCGCAACGGCGCGGTGTAGACCAGGTCTTCGGCCAGGGTGGTCACCCAGTCTTTCAAACGGATCTCGTCCAGCATGGTGGCTTCGTCGTACAAAAATTCCAGAATCTGGTTGTAGACGGGCGAGCCAATCGGCACGCGCTGCGCGGGGACTTCAGTGGCCACTGGAGCCTGTTCTTGTACTGCACTCATCGTGTCTCCTAGGTTGTAGCGTTGAGATATCGCATGGGGTTAGACAGGGGCGGACATTAGTTCGCGCCAATGCAGCCACCAGTGCCATTGCGTGTCATCCTTGGTGAAGCCTTCGTTGACGATACCGGGGCCGGGCCAGCCTTCGGGCGCGCCCTTTTCAAACATGGCCTGGTACTTCAGGGTCATCTTCTTGCCCATCGCGCCCTTGGCGGCCAGGGTCATGTGCGGCCAAGTGTCGGAGTCGTCCTGCTCAACCATGCCAGAGGTGCCAAACAGCTGCACGGTCTGCTTCAGCATCTTTTCGCGCAGTTCGGGCGGCGCGTCTTTTTCGGCAAAGATCCAGTTGACGAATTCCAGCCTGTCCGGTCCCTTGGGCACGTAGGCGTGCATGGTCATGGAGCCGACCACGGTGCCGTCGGCCTGCGGCAGGTAGACAAAGCCAAACAGCACGTTCGGGAAGATCCCGCCCACCTGGGGTGGCATGGTGGTTTGAACCGTCAGTTGGCCAGGGCTCAGGTTGTTCTTGAGCTGGCTGACCATGGATTTGGTCATGCCTGCGGGCGGCAGCGCATCCAACTTCTCTTCCAGCGTCAGCGTTTCGGGGTCCAGACCCGCCAGCGAGCGGATTTTGCGTGACAGGTCGATGCAGCGCAGCGCGTGGCCGTGGGGCGAGCTGATCTCGACGCCGTACATCTGCTGCGCCAGGTCTCCCCCGCCGCCGCCGCTACCGCCGCCACCGCCGTCGTCTTTTTTGCCATAGGCCCCCACCTCGCCCAGCCAGCGGTGCAACGTCAGGGTGTGGTAGCCGTCTGCCGCCGATTGCTCGCCCGCGGCCTTCCAGTTGGCACGCACGGTGAAGCGCTGTGGTGGGCCAAGCACCTCCATGCCACGGTCAGTGCGCTTGAAGAGTATGTCGTAGTACCACTTGGCATCGCCCAGAAACTCGTCAAATGACGGGCCTTCGATGTTCCAGGTGGCAAAAATCAGGCCGCCGTACAGCGTGACGCGGGCCTTTTTGAGGCCCAACTCGTCCTTGGTCATGGTCTTGCCGTACATACACTCTTTTTCGACCGGCGCGCCCAGGAAGGCACCGTTCGGGCGAAACGCCCAGCCGTGGTAGATGCAGGTGTGGATCTGGGTGTTGCCAGCGTCCAGCGTGGACACGCGCATGCCGCGGTGCGAGCACACGTTGAGCAGCACATGGACTTCGCCCGATTTATCGCGCGAGACGATGACCGAATCAGAACCCAGATCGCGCACCATGAAGTCGCCCGATGCAGGGATTTCCGAGTCATGGCCCAACAAAATCCAAGTTTTACCGAAGATGCGCTCCATCTCCATTTCGTAGAGCTCAGGGTCGGACAGCGCACGCATTTGCACTTCACGGGTTTTTACATTCACCAGGTCGGCAACCTTGGTGCCCTCTGCCAGAGTGGGACTGGTCTGTGTCAGCATGTGGATCTCCTTTGTAGGTCCACCAATATAAACACTTTTCAAATTTATGTACATCGGGTGTTGCCCTTGGCGGGTTTTTTAGCGTTGGCGAGATGTAGACACCCGCATTCCACAAACCCTTACAGCCCCACCAAGCATAGCCTGCGTAAATTTTTAAAATAACGGTCTTTTTAAAGGCATTAAATTGGCTTAAAACGCCTATCGAATAAGCGATAAAAGCTATTATTTTTGACATCAAATAAAGGAGCAAATATAGGGCCCATCACCCCTCCGGTCTAGCACTTACCCCAAGCACAAAAAGCCGATTGACGCATAAAATAAACACTTATTAAGAATTTGTATATTTTAATGACCAACATTCCCCCATCGCCTCTGGCACTGCCGCTGCGCAACCCCATCTTCCGCATGCTGTGGCTGGCCTGGCTGGCGGGCAATATGACGATGTGGATGAACGATGTGAGTGCAGCCTGGCTGATGGCCGAGCTGACCGAGGGGCCGATGATGGTGGCGCTGGTGCAGGCGTCGGCCAGTCTGCCGCTGTTTTTGCTGGGCCTGCCGAGCGGCGCGCTGGCCGATCTGGTAAACCGCAAGCGGCTGTACGCGTTTGCCCAATTCTGGATTGCACTGGTATCCATCGCCCTGGCCGTGCTGGCGGCGGGCGGCTGGATGACGGCCCACTGGCTGCTGCTGCTGTGTTTTGCCAACGGCATCGGGCTGGCAATACGCTTCCCGGTGTTTGCCGCCATCATGCCCACGTTGGTGCCGCGCGAACAGCTAATTTCGGCGCTGACCTTGAACGCGTTGGCCATCAATGTGTCGCGCATTGCCGGGCCATTGTTGGCGGGGGTGGTGATTGCCTCGCTGGGCATGGGGGCGGTGTTTACGCTGAATGCAGCACTTTCTCTGCTGTCCTGCGGGCTGATTCTGAGGTGCGGTCCACAGGCAGAAAAAGCCGCCACACGGGGCCAGGGCTTCTTTGCCACCATGCGGGGGGGGCTGGTTTTTGTGCGGGAATCCAAGCCCCTGCAAAACATTTTGTTGCGCATTTTTGT
>CANFZJ010000294.1 GCA_947451445.1 Comamonadaceae bacterium | reverse complement strand
TGCCGCTGTCTACGCAAGAAATCACTGCGGGCCGGTGTAGTCGGCTGTGGCATATCACTGGGGACGCTACGCTGCCGGAGCGTGTCGGGTTTTATGCCGAGGTGGCATCTTCTGCGGCGCTGAAAACAGCCGAACGCTGTGTTTACCGTGCTCTGTGGGCTGCGGGCTCCCTGCATCTTGCCGCGCGTACGACGGTTTTGCGCTGGGCGCATGGGCACACCGTATTGGTGGGCGAGGATTGCCATCTTGCCGGCCGATTGACCGCGCAAGAGCAGCTGTCGATTGCCGCAGGCGTTAAGTTCACCTTGCTGCATGCACCAAGGATTCAGTTCTCTGAACACCCGCCCCGGCTTGTGCATCCTCTAGTGGAGTGCGTGGCCATTACCGCTTGGCCAACCACTGTGCAGTGGGATGCCACAGTACGCCGTGGCATCGCGCGAGACGCGTTGCATGTCGATGCGAAGACATCTTGGCGCGGTGACTTGGTATGCCTGGGAGACTTGGTAGTGGGCGCAGACTGCCAAGTGGATGGCAGCCTCAAGACCCGTGGCAGCCTGCATTTGGCCAGGGGCTGCCATGTCACCGGCAGCCTTATTTCGGAAGGCCCGATACACCTTGAGGCCGGTTGCGTTGTGCATGGGGCGGTCGTTTCCGAGGTTTCTGTCCACCTGGGCCCCGGCTGCGCTATCGGTGCACCAGGCCGTTTGGCCACAGTTGCTGCGCCAGATATCCAGGTGGCCGCCGATGTCTGTGTCTTTGGCACCATCTGGGCCGATGTAACCGGACTTGCCTTGCCAACCCCGCCCGCTGATGTAGCGCTTGCCACCCCCACGCCTTCGGCCTGTGCGCCAGAGCCTGTTTCTTTCGCTGTATGAAATTTTTGATGAAGTTGCCTAAGCCCTGGGCCGTGCGCTTGTGCGTGGCTGCGGTGTTGGCGGTACTCGTTGGCGTGTGGGTTTATGGGGCTGTGCCCCGCAGTCCGGCCATCACACGCCTGGCGCTGGTGGTGCCCGACGATATTTCGGAAAAAGACGCCCAAGTTACCGTCTGGCAAGACGCGGCCGCAGAAATAGGCTTCCCGATGTCGGTCGTGCGGGTGTCTGCGCTGCTGCGCCCCGGCGGTTATCCGCTGGATGCGGCCTTGATACTGCCCGATACCGTGCACCGCCGCATGAACAGTGCGGTGGTGTCGCACCTGGAACAGCGCGTCAACCAGGGTGCACAACTCATGCTGGTGTACGACGCTGGCGTCTCCGATATGGACGGCAAATACCACCCGGAGCAGTCCCGCCTGTCCAAGCTGGCCGGCGTGAACTACGCGTTGTATGGCGAACTGGGCTCCAAGATGGGCAGCGAACAAGTCGCCTGGGTGG
Source organism: Comamonadaceae bacterium (assembly GCA_947451445.1). GTDB lineage: Bacteria > Pseudomonadota > Gammaproteobacteria > Burkholderiales > Burkholderiaceae_C > Rhodoferax_B. The sequence goes on along the minus strand of CANFZJ010000294.1, from coordinate 3,019 downwards.
ATGGCGGGGCGGTGCCCTTGTTGCGCCTGTCCCCCGGCAAGCTGATGCGTGAAGACAGCCAAAGCCCTTTGACCAGCAGCCAGCCCGTGCCACATGCGGACGAAGAGTTGTCCGTGGTTAGCTACAACTATGGGCGCTTGCAGTACCCCGTGTTTGCCACCCGTGGCACTTTTGACGGGCAACGGTTGATGCACTTTGAGGGCGGCGGTGTCATGGCCGGGCTGCACGCCATGGGGCAGGGCAAGGTGCTGTTTGTGAATATGCCACTGGGCTACCTGAAGCTGCGCACCGACGGGTTTTTTTTGCACAGCTTCTTACGCTACTTTGCCCAGGACGTGGCGGCGCTGCCCCAGTTGTCGCCCATGCCTGAGGCGCGTGGCGCACTGATCATGAATTGGCACATCGACTCTGCTGCAGCCGTGCCCGCCATGGAATCGCTGACCGCGCTGGGCGCGTTTGAGCAAGGTCCGTATTCCATGCACCTCACCGCAGGCCCGGATGTGGACCATGCGGGTGATGGTTTGGGCATGGACCTGCAAAACAATCCCAAGATCCGCGATTGGGTGCGCCGTTTCGTAGCCCGTGGCGACGAGGTGGGCAGCCATGGTGGCTGGATACACAACGAGTTCGGCCGTTTAGTGGATAAACAGGACCCGGTCTTGTCCATTCCCTTGATCGAGAAAAACCTGGCCAGCGTGGCTGACGCCAGTGGCAAGCCGGTACGCGAATACTCTGCCCCCATTGGCAACCACCCCGTGTGGGTTACACCTTGGCTGCGTGCGCACGGTATCCATGCCTATTACTTCACCGGTGACATCGGTATGGCCCCTACCCGCAGTTACCAGGGGGGGCTGCGTGGTCCGGCAGATATGTGGTCGTTTCCGGTGCTGAGCTATGGCGTTTACGCCAGCTTTGAAGAAGCCCAGATGGCCCATGTGCCCGAACGGGATATCGCGGTGTGGCTCAAGGATGTGGCAGATTTTTGTGCGCAGTACCGCACCGTGCGGCTGGTTTACTTTCACCCGCCAGGGATTGCGATGTTTCCGAATGCTTTCAAGCAATGGATGCAGCACACGGCAAGCCTGGTCAAACAGCAGTCCCTGCGCTGGATGACCATGGCGCAATACGCCGACTTTGCCAATAGCCGCCTGGACGTCACCTGGGAACTGTCCCCGGACAACACGGCCCCCGGTGGTACTTTGCTGAAAGCCCGCCACCCGCGTTCGCTGGAGCGCTTGACCTGGCTGTTGCCAATGCAGCGCTATGCCCAGCCCATCGTGACCGAAGGCTCTGCCCAGATCGACCGCGATGGCCCGTACTGGCGCGTGGTGGCCGGGCCGTCCACCGCACTGCAGCTGCGCCTGCCTGCCAACCCAGCTCCTCTGACTACAACCACTACTGCCCCCAAGCCATGAAACCCCAAGACCCCGTATCGCCGCGCCCCATCCTCATTTCTGTCGGCACCCGGCCCGAGATCATCAAAATGGCCCCGGTCTATACCGAACTGCGCCGCCGTGGCCTGCCCGTGGCCTGGGTACACAGTGGCCAGCACCGTGAAATGGCCGATGCGCTGTACAGCTTTTTCGACATCCAGCCGGAACACGAAGTGGTACTGGAACGTAAAAACGGCAGCCTGGCCCATTTGAATGCCTTGCTGCTGGAAGGCCTGTCCAGCATTTATGAAGCAGTGCAACCCCGCGCTGTGCTGGTGCATGGCGACACCACCAGCACCCTGGCCTCCGCGCAAGCAGCGTTTTACCTGGGTATTCCAATTGGCCACGTAGAGGCCGGCCTGCGTACCTTCAACCCGCGTGAGCCTTTTCCGGAAGAAAAAAACCGGGAGCTGACTGCGCGCCTGGCCCAGTGGCACTTTGCCCCGACAGCCGGTGCGGCCGCCAATTTGCACCGTGAAGGCGTCAGTGCCGACGCCGTGCATATGGTGGGCAACACCGCCGTAGACGCGGCTCTGGCCGGTACCGAGCGGCTGCAGCAACTGATGCAAGCCGGGCAGCTCGCGTTGCCTGCAGAACTGCAAGCCCTGCAACCGCATTTGGCGCACTGCAAGCTGGTTACCGTAACGGCCCATCGGCGTGAAAACTGGGGCCCCGGCATCCAGAACGTGGCCCGCGCCGTTGCGCAGCTACTGCAGCACAACCCCGACCTGGCCGTGGTGTGGCCGGTACATGGCAACCCGGCAGTCAGCGACAGCGTGTATGCCGAGCTAGGCGACTTGGCCGCCACCCTGGGTGGGCGTCTGTGCCTGTGCGCACCGCTGGACTACCCCGCGCTGCTGTGGTGTCTGCAGAACAGCGCTTTGGCCTTGACCGACTCCGGCGGCATCCAGGAGGAGGGCGCCGCCTTGTCCTGCCCTGTGCTGGTGCTGCGTGACACCACTGAACGGCCCGAGCTGATAGAGGCTGGCGCGGGGCTGATTGTTGGTACGGATACCGGCCACATCGTCGCCACCGTTACAGAGCTGTTGGCAGGCACGCCTGCTTTGGCGCGCATGCGTGCCGCCGTCAACCCTTTTGGGGACGGCCAGACCGCCCGGCGCATTGCCGATGTACTGACCCGTGAACTGGTAGGCGCATGAACATGCCATACAACACAACTTCATCCCTGCGTGCGCTGACCGCCGTTGTATGCGCCACCCTGGCCACCCTGGCGCAGGCCGACGAGCCCGCGCCTACGACCACCTGGGACTTGCAAACCACCCACAGCCGCCTCAGTGCAGGCCTGCCCGATGGGGAGGCGGTCGATCTGCGTGCCAGCATTGCTTTGGCACAAGGCAACAGCCTGCAGGCTGAATTGCTGGATGAGCGCAAGTTTGGCCAGCACGGCGGCGTGCTGGGCGTCAGCTACACCGGTAACATCTCCCCATACTGGTACAGCACCGGTACGGTGGTCGTCGGCCACGGTGGTCCTAACTGGCCGAATGCCAAGATCGACGTACAGGTTTCGCGCAAGTGGCTCAGCCAGCAACAACTGGTGACGTCGGTTGCAGGCTACAAGGCGCTCT
>CANFZJ010000293.1 GCA_947451445.1 Comamonadaceae bacterium | reverse complement strand
CGTGAGTGACTTGAACACTCGACCAAAGGATTATGAGTCCTCTGCTCTAACCAACTGAGCTAACGCCCCACACAACCCAGCATTCTAGCTGGCGCACAGGGCTTATTTCTGGTGGCTCAACGCATTGCTGACCAGTTTGGAGGTGATGTCCACAATCTGGATCATGCGGTCGTAGGCCATGCGGGTGGGGCCGATGACGCCCAGAGTGCCAACCACCTGGCCATCCACCTCGTAAGGGGCGCTGACGATGGACAACTCTTCAAACGGCACCACCTGGCTTTCGCCGCCGATGTAGATGCGTACGCCCTCGGCTTTGCTGGAGATGTCCAGCAGGCGCATCAGCTGGGTTTTTTGCTCGAACAGATCAAAGGCACGACGCAGATGGCCCATGTCGCCGGAAAAGTCGCTCACCGCCAGCAGGTTGCGTTCGCCAGAGATAACCACATCATCCTGCTCACGGGCCAGTGCTTCGGAGCCGACGTTCACGGCCGCCTGCATCAGGCTGGCGATTTCGCCGCGCAGGGTTTCAACCTCATTTTTGAGGCGTTCGCGCACATGTTCGATGGACAAACCCGCGTAGTGCCCGTTCAGGTAATTGGCGGCCTCGACCAGTTGTGACGAGGTGTAGTCCACCTCGGTGAAGATGACGCGGTTTTGCACGTCGCCCTCGGGCGAGACGATGATGACCAGGAAGCGCTTCTCCGACAGGCGCAAAAACTCGATGTGCCGAAACACCGAGGTGCGCCGGGGGGCCATCACCACGCCGACAAATTGCGACAGGCTGGACAGCAGATTGGCGGCGCTGACAATGACTTTTTGCGGCTGCTCGGCCACCAGCTTGGGCGGGGCCAGCGGGCCGGGCTGGGCGGTCAGCATGGTGTCCACAAACAGCCGGTAGCCACGCGCGGTGGGAATGCGCCCGGCCGAGGTGTGCGGGCTGACGATCAGGCCCAGCTCTTCCAGGTCGGACATCACGTTGCGGATGGTGGCGGGCGACAGGTCCAGGCCCGAGGCTTTGGACAGCGTGCGCGAGCCTATCGGCTGGCCGTCGGCGATATAGCGCTCGACCAGCGCTTTCATTAATAACTTGGCGCGTTCATCGAGCATGGAGTGATTTTAAGGGTGTTAAGACTCCTGGCCGCATCCGCTGGATGCTGCGCAAGTCGTGTTGTAATTTGTGAATGAAATCTCAATTCCGCCATGTTGCGCTATTTGGAAAATATGCCGCACCGGGTGCCCCCGTGGCCAATGCATCGTCGCGCAAGGTTCTGGAAGATATTGCCTCATTTTTAACCAGCCAAGGCTGCACGGTGGTGGTCGAAGCAGACACCGTGGCCAACACCGGCCTGCAAGGCTACGCCGCGCTGGACATGGACGCCATTGGCCGCCAGTGCGACCTGGGCCTGGTGGTGGGCGGCGACGGCACCATGCTGGGCATTGGCCGCCAGATGGCCCCGTACGGCGTGGCGCTGATCGGCATCAACCAGGGGCGGCTCGGTTTTATTACCGATATCCCGCTGAACAACTACCAAGACGCGCTGGCGCCGATGCTGGGCGGCACCTTCGAGGAAGACCACCGCAGCCTGATGCACGCCCGCGTGATGCGCGCTGGTGTGTGCGTGTTTGACGCGCTGGCCATGAACGACGTGGTGGTCAACCGCGGCGCCACCTCGGGCATGGTCGAGTTGCGGGTGGAGGTGGACGGCCACCTGGTGTCCAACCAGCGCGCCGACGGCCTGATCATCGCCACGCCCACCGGCTCTACCGCCTATTCGCTGTCCGCAGGCGGGCCGCTGATGCACCCGTCCATCCCCGCCTGGGTGATGGTGCCGATTGCCCCGCATACATTGACAAATAGGCCAATTGTGCTGGCAGATCCTGCGGAGGTAGCTATAGAACTAATAGCAGGACGTGACGCCAGCGCCAGCTTCGACATGCAGTCGCTGGCCACGCTGCAGCACGGCGACCGCATCATCGTGCGCCGCTCCGAGCACCGGGCGCGCTTTCTGCACCCCCAGGGCTGGAGCTACTTTGACACCCTGCGCAAAAAACTCCACTGGAACGAGGGAACCTGACATATGTCGCTCAAACGCATCACCCTGCGTGACTTCGTGATCGTGCGCGAGCTGGAGCTGGACCTGCAAAGCGGCTTCAGCGTGCTCACCGGCGAAACCGGCGCGGGCAAGTCCATCCTGATCGACGCGCTGCAGCTGGCCCTGGGCAGCCGGGCCGATGCAGGCACGGTGCGCGAAGGTGCGGCCCGGGCCGACATCAGCGCCGAATTCGACAGCCTCCCGGCCACCGCTGCCTGGCTGGAGCAAGCCGGGTTCGACCAGTCCGACAGCCTGCTGCTGCGCCGCACCGTGGACGCGCAGGGCAAAAGCCGCAGCTGGATCAACGGCAGCCCGGCCACCGCCACCCAACTGCGCAACATCGGCGACCAGCTGCTCGACATCCACGGCCAGCATGCCTGGCAAAGCCTGACCCGGCCCGACAGCGTGCGCGGCCTGCTCGACGCCTACGCCGGCGCATCCACCAACGCACTGCACACCTGCTGGACCGCGTGGCGCAGCGCCCAAAAAACCCTGGCCGACGCCCACGCCGCCCGCGACTCGCTGCAGCAAGAACAAGAACGACTGGCCTGGCAAATCGGCGAAGTGGACAAGCTGGCCCCCGGCAGCGACGAATGGGACGGCCTGAACGCCGAGCACACCCGCTTGTCCCACGCCCAGGCCCTGCTGGACGCGGTACAAACCGCGGTCAAAGCACTGGAAGACGAAGAAACAGGCGCGCTGGCCCAGCTAAACCGCGCCCACACCGCGCTACAAAATCAAGAGCACATTGCGCCCGAATACAGTGCGCTAACCGAGGTTTTGGCATCCAGCCTGGCGCAGGCCGAAGACGCCGCCCATTCGCTGCACAGCACCCTGCGCAAAACCGAGCTGGACCCGCAACGGCTAGACGCGCTGGACGAACGCCTGTCCCAATGGATGTCGCTGGCGCGGCGCTACAAACGCCCGCCCGCCGAGCTACCCGCCCTGCTGGCCAGCTGGAAGGCCGAGCTGGCCCGCCTGGACGCCGCCGCCGATGCGGCGGGTTGTGAAGCTGCTGCCGCCCACGCCTTCCAAAACTACAGCGCCGCCGCCGCCGCCCTCAGCAAAACCCGCAGCAGCGCCGCCCCCAAACTGGCCAAAGCCATCACCACCGCCATGCAGGGCCTGGGCATGCAGGGCGGCCAGTTCCAGGTGGCGCTGCAAAAAACAGAGCCCAGCGCCAGTGGCCTGGAAGATGTGCAGTTTCTGGTCGCCGGGCACGCGGGCAGTACGCCGCGCGCTATCGGAAAAGTAGCATCCGGCGGCGAGCTGTCGCGCATCGCCCTGGCCATTGCAGTCACCACCAGCGCACTGGGCACAGCGCAAACCCTGATCTTTGACGAGGTGGACTCGGGCGTAGGCGGCGCGGTGGCCGAAACCGTGGGCCGTTTAATGAAACAGCTGGGCCGCGACCGCCAGGTGCTGGCCGTGACCCACCTGCCCCAGGTCGCCGCCTGCGCCGACCACCACCTGGTCGTGGCCAAGCAGCGCGACGGCAAAAGCACGGTCAGCAGCGTGGCCTTGGTACTGGGCGAACAGCGCGTAGCCGAGGTAGCACGCATGCTGGGTGGCGAAAAGTTATCAGGCACCACCCTGGCCCATGCGAAAGAAATGTTAGGACTGACGCCATGAAACTCGAAATCGTTCTCATCACCGGCATGTCCGGCTCTGGCAAGTCGGTGGCCCTGCACGCACTGGAAGACGCGGGCTACTACTGCGTGGACAACCTGCCGCCCGAGCTGCTGATGAGCTTTGTGAGGCTGGAGCAAACCCAGGGCGCGCAAAAAGTAGCCATCGCCGTGGACGTGCGCAGTGCCGCGTCGCTGCCACTGGTGCCGCAAGACCTGGCCAGCCTGCGCAAGCAAGGCGTGGCGTTCAAGTCGCTGTTTCTGGATGCCGCCACCGACACCCTGGTGCAGCGCTATTCTGAGACCCGGCGCAAACACCCGCTGTCGCGCTCTACGCAGCTGGACCAACAGCACGCGCTGGTCGAGGCCATCGAGCTGGAGCGCGAACTGCTGGCCGACCTGCGCGAGCTGGCCCACGTCATCGACACCAGCATCATCCGCCCCTCGCAGTTGCAGGGCTACATCAAGTCACTGATCGCCGCGCCCGAGGCGCAGCTGACCCTGGTGTTCGAGTCCTTCGCCTTCAAGCGCGGCATTCCGGTGGACGCCGACTACGTGTTCGACGTGCGCATGCTGCCCAACCCCCACTACGAAGCCGACCTGCGCCACCAAACCGGCCGCGACGCCCCGGTGGCCACGTTTTTACGGCAAAGCCCCGAGGTGGCGGAGATG
>CANFZJ010000292.1 GCA_947451445.1 Comamonadaceae bacterium | reverse complement strand
CTGCTGCCCTGGCGCACCACGCTGGACAACGTGCTGCTGCCGCTGGAGATCGTCGAGCCCTTTCGCAGCCAGTTCAAAACCAAGCGCAAGGAATACGCAGAACGCGCCCGCCAACTGCTGCACAAGGTAGGGCTGGCCGGGTACGAGGACAAATTCCCCTGGCAGTTGTCGGGCGGCATGCAGCAGCGCGCCAGCATCTGCCGCGCACTGGTCCACGAACCCAAAATGCTGCTGCTGGACGAGCCGTTTGGCGCGCTGGACGCCTTTACCCGCGAGGAGCTGTGGTGCATCCTGCGCGACCTGTGGACCGAGCAGCGCTTCAACGTGATTTTGGTGACCCACGACCTGCGCGAAAGCGTGTTCCTGGCCGACACGGTGTACGTCATGGGCAAAAGCCCGGGCCGCTTCATGCACCAACAAGCCATCACCCTGCCCCGCCCGCGCGACCTGGAGCTGACCTACACCCCCGAGTTCAGCGACATCGTGCTGGAACTGCGTGGCCACATCGGCCATTTCCGCAAGGCCACGCCATGAACCCCAAAACCCTGGAGCGTGCATCCCCCTGGGTGCTGCTGGTGGCCATCCTGCTGCTGTGGCAAGGCATTTGCAGCGTGTTTAACGTGTCCGAATTCATCTTCCCCAGCCCCTGGCGTATCGCCACCCAACTGGTGGAGTTCAGGGGCCCCATCGCCGCCCACGCCTGGCGCACTTATTGGGTGACGATGGCCGGTTTTGGCCTGGCGATTGTGGTCGGCGTGCTGCTGGGCTTTGTGGTGGGCAGCTCGCGCCTGGCCTATGCCGCCATCTACCCGCTGATGACGGCCTTTAACGCCCTGCCCAAGGCCGCGTTTGTGCCGATTCTGGTGGTGTGGTTTGGCATCGGCACCGGCCCGGCCATCCTCACGGCCTTCCTGATCAGCTTCTTCCCCATCATGGTCAACATCGCCACCGGCCTGGCCACACTGGAGCCCGAGCTAGAAGACGTGCTGCGCGTGCTGGGCGCCAAGCGCTGGGACGTGCTGGTCAAGGTGGGCCTGCCGCGCGCCATGCCCTACTTTTATGGTTCGCTCAAGGTAGCCATTACCCTGGCGTTTGTGGGCACCACCGTGTCCGAGATGACGGCTGCGAATGAAGGCATCGGCTACCTGCTGATCTCGGCCGGCTCCAGCATGCAGATGGGCCTGGCCTTTGCCGGGCTGATGGTGGTGGGTGCGATGGCCATGGTGATGTACGAGCTGTTCAGCTATATCGAGCGCCACACCACCGGCTGGGCGCACCGGGGGTCACAAAACGACTAAGCAGTATCAGACTAACCCACTGTGTATTGATTTTGATCAAAACGTAAAGGGCCTAGCGTGCGTATCCTTCGCCTACCGTTGCTATTGACGGAGGCAGTCCGCAGATTTCTTTCTGGAAATCCGCAGGAGATACCCACATGACACACCCACGACGCGTTTTCCTTTTGGCCATCGCAGCCACCACCGCAGCCATCGGTACCGGCGCCCGCGCCCAGGCCAAGCTTGACGAAAAAGACCCCCAGGCCGCAGCCCTGGGTTTTGTCACCGACGCCACCAAGGCCGACGTTAAAAAATACCCCAAATACGCGGCCGGCCAAGCCTGCAGCAACTGCGCGCTGTACCAAGAAAAAACCAGCGCCTGCCCGCTGTTCGCAGGCAAGGTGGTCACCGCCAAGGGCTGGTGCAGCGCATGGGCCAAGAAGGGATGAGCCTCACTGGCTTCAAAGGCAACAAGCAATCCCTGCCCAGCAAGCCCTGTGCGGCCTGCGGCAGGGCCATGACTTGGCGCAAGCGTTGGGCCAAGACCTGGGACGCGGTGAAGTACTGCTCGGATGCCTGCCGCAAGGCCAAACATGCTTAGAAACCTGGTCATCGTGCTGGGCGACCAGCTCGACCTGGCCGCCAGCGCCTTCGACGGCTTCGACCCTGACTGCGATGCTGTGTGGATGGCCGAGGTGGCCGAGGAATCTACCCACATCTGGTCCAGCAAGCAACGCATCGCCCTGTTTCTGGCGGCGATGCGCCACTTTGCGAAAGGCCTGCGGGACGCAAGTTATCCGCTGCACTACACCCGGCTGGACCAAGCGGACAACCGGGGTAGCCTGGCGGCAGAATTGCAACTTGCTATAGAAAAACTAGCACCTCACGCTTGTGTGATAAGCGGTGCAGGCGATTTTCGTGTGTATAAATCCATACAAGCGGTTGCCCAGCAAACCGGTGTGCCGCTGGACGTACGCGAAGACCGCCACTTCTACGCCACCGTGCGCCAGTTCGCCGCCCATGCGCAAGACCGCAAAACCGTCCGCCTCGAATACTTCTACCGTGCCCTGCGCAAACAGCACGGCGTGCTGATGGAAGGCGACCAGCCCGCAGGCGGCCAGTGGAACTTCGATGCCGAGAACCGCGAAGCCTTTGGCAAAACCGGCCCCGGCACCGTGCCGCCCCGCAGCACCTTCGCGCCCGATGCCACCACGCAAGAGGTGATAGCCCTGGTCAACACCCGCTTCGCCAGCCACCCCGGCACGCTGCACAGCTTTGCATGGCCCGTCACCCGGGCGCAGGCGCTGCAGTCGCTCGATGCGTTCATCACCCAGCGCCTGCCGCTGTTTGGCCGCTACCAGGACGCCCTGTGGCCGGGCGAGGCCTGGCTGTACCACTCGCACCTGTCGGCGGCACTGAACCTGAAGCTGCTGAACCCGCGCGAGGTGGTGGCCGCTGCCCAGGCCGCCTACCACGCGGGCGCGGCACCGCTGGCCTGCGTGGAGGGTTTTGTGCGCCAGATTCTGGGCTGGCGCGAATACGTGCGCGGCATCTACTGGACGCAAATGCCGGGCTACGCCGACCGCAACGCACTCAACGCGCAAGAGCCCCTGCCCGCCTGGTACTGGACGGGCCAGACCGACATGGCCTGCCTGCGCGACGCCATCGAGCAAACCCTGGCCCACGGCTACAGCCACCACATCCAGCGGCTGATGGTGACCGGCCTGTTCGCCCTGTTGCTGGGCGTGCAGCCGCAGCAGGTGCACGCCTGGTATTTGTCGGTCTACGTGGACGCGGTGGAATGGGTGGAGCTGCCCAACACCCTGGGCATGGCGATGTATGCCGACGGCGTCAAGGATGGAGAGCGGTCCGTTGGCCACGGCCCGATGGCCAGCAAACCCTACATCGCCACCGGCAAGTACATCGAACGCATGGGCAGCAAGCAACACTGCGCCAGCTGCCGTTTTGATCCGGCCCAGCGCGAAGGCCCCCGCGCCTGCCCCTACACCACGCTGTACTGGGACTTTTTGGCCCGGCACGAAGCCTTGCTGGCAAAGAACCCGCGCATGGCGCTGCAGGTCAAAAACCTGGCCCGCCTGAGTGACGCACAAAAGCAGGCCGTGGCCGAGCGCGCCGCCGCCATCCGCAGCGGTGCGGTGGGCGCGCTGACAACGCTTTAACCCCCACAGAAAGTAGCCCATGACCTCCACAGCACCCCAGATAGCCCTGGTCACCGGCGCACGCGGTGGCATCGGCCGTGAAGTCGTCGCCCAGTTGCGCCAGGCAGGCCACCGCGTCGCAGCGGTAGGCCGCGATGCCGCCACGCTGGCCGAGGTGGCGGCAGATGCCCACATCGCCGCCGACACCACCACGCCCGAAGGCGTAGCCGAGGCAATGGCCGCCTGCGTGGCCCAGCTCGGCGGCCCGCCCACGCTGCTGGCCCACTGCGTTGGCAGCACGCTGATTGCGCCCCTGCACCGCAGCACGGCGGCCCAGTACCGCGAGGTGCTGCGCATCAATTTAGATAGCGCCTTCTTCATGCTGCAAGCCTGGGTGGAAGCGCTGCGGCTGGCCAAACTGCCCGGTGCGGCGGTGCTGGCATCCAGCGTGGTGTCGCGTATCGGCGTGGCCAACCACGAGGCGATTGCGGCGGCCAAGGGCGGCATCGAGGCCCTAGCCCGCAGCGCCGCCGCCACCTACGCCCCGCTGGGCCTGCGCATCAACGTGGTGGCTCCCGGCATGACCGACACGCCCATGACGGCAGGCATGCTGCGCATGGACGCGATGCGCGAAGGCGCGGGCAAGCAATATCCGCTGGGTGGCGTGCAAACCGCTGCGCAGGTGGCCGATGCCATGGCCTGGCTGCTGTCCGACGGCGCAGCACGCATCACCGGGCAGGTGATTGCGGTAGATGGCGGCTTTACCAGCGTGCGGCCGCTGGTAAGGTAAGTCTATTTACGGGCTACAAAATGGTCGCCTGCACCCCGGGGCAGCCGCAGGGTGCCCAGCAAGCCCACCAGTGCGAACACCGCCGCCACCCCAAACGCCAGCTTGTACTCAAAGGCCGGCACGGCAATGCCGAGCGGGCCCGATAACCCTTGGCCCAGACGGATCGCCATCGCGCCCAGGGTGAT
>CANFZJ010000291.1 GCA_947451445.1 Comamonadaceae bacterium | reverse complement strand
CGCCCCTACAACCCCAACGCCAAGCTGATGGCCGAGATGATCCAGGCCGACTGGGCCAAGATCGGCGTCAAGGCCAAAATCGTCAGCTACGAGTGGGGCGAATACCTGAAGCGCATGAAAGCGGGCGAGCATGAAGCCGGTCTGGTCGGCTGGAACGGCGACTACGCCAGCCCCGACAACTTCCTGGGCGTGCTGCTGACCTGCGAAGCCGTAGGCGGTGCCAACTACTCACGCTACTGCAGCAAAGAGTTCGACGGCCTGGTGCTCAAGGCCCGCAACAGCCTGGACCAAAAAGAACGCACTGCCCTGTACATGAAGGCGCAAGAAGTCTTCAAGCGCGACATGCCCTGGTCCACCATCGCCCACTCGGTGGTCAACCAGCCGTCCGTCAAGGGTGTGGAGGGCTACAAGATCAGCCCGTTTGCCATCCACGACTTCTCTGGCGTAGGTGTTAGGTAACACCCCCAGGCTACACACTGCGTGTTTTCGCCAACCCCCTTGCAGGGGGCGGCCCGGCAAAGCCGGTTCCACGGGTTCTCTGGGCTGAAGACCGTGGCGTGTATCACGCGGCGTGGAGCCATCAGGCGCAGTCCTCCCCCAAGGCAAGGTGGCGCGATGCACCTTGCCTTTTGAGTTCAAGAAACCATGTTCCTCTACATCCTCAAACGCCTCGCCGTGGTGGTTCCGACCTTTTTCGGCATCACCCTGCTCACCTTTTCGCTGATCCGCCTTATCCCCGGCGACCCCATCGAGGTGATGATGGGCGAGCGCAGCATCGACCCGGTGATGCACGCCGCTGCCTTGAAGCAACTCGGGCTGGACCAACCGCTGCCGGTGCAGTACGTCCACTACCTGGGCCAGCTGCTGCAGGGCAACCTGGGCGCATCGCTGAAGACCCAGGCCACGGTGTGGAGCGAATTCAAGGTGCTGTTCCCCGCCACGCTGGAACTGGCGCTGATGGCGCTGCTGTTTGCGCTGCTGTTCGGCGTGGTGGCCGGGGTCACCGCCGCCGTGAAGCGCGGCAGCTTTCTGGACCACGGCGTGATGACGCTAGCACTGACCGGCTATTCCATGCCCATCTTCTGGTGGGGCCTGGTGCTGATCATGGTGTTCTCCAGCGGGCTGGGCTGGACGCCGGTGTCGGGCCGCATCGACCTGGCGTTTGACGTGCCGCCCGACACGGGCTTCATGCTGATCGACGCCTGGCGCGCCCAGCGGGCCGACCCCAGCCTGAACGCAGGCGCGTTCTGGGACGCCGTGCGCCACCTGGTCCTGCCGACCATCGTGCTGGGCACCATTCCGCTGGCGGTGATTGCGCGCATGACCCGCTCCAGCATGCTGGAGGTGCTGAAAGAAGACTACGTGCGCACGGCCCGCGCCAAAGGCCTGTCGCCCGCCCGCGTGGTGTTCATCCACACCCTGCGCAACGCGCTGATCCCGGTGCTGACCGTCATCGGCCTGCAGGTCGGCACGCTGATGGGCGGTGCGGTGCTGACGGAGACCATCTTCTCCTGGCCCGGCATCGGCAAATGGCTGATCGACGCCATTGGTCGGCGCGACTATCCGGTGGTGCAAAGCGGCATTCTGCTGGTGGCGTCTTTGGTTATTGCTACAAATTTTGTAGTGGATATTTTGTACGGCGTAGCCAACCCCCGCATTCGGCACCAGAAATGAACACATTCACTGCATCCCCCGCCGACGACGCCGACTTCATCCTCGGCACGCCACCATCCGGCTGGTCCGAATTCTGGCGCGGCTTCGCTAAAAACAAGGGCGCGGTTGTCGGCCTGGCCTTCATGGCCGTCGTCTGCGTGGCGGCACTTTTCGCCCCCTGGGTGGCACCGTACAGCCCGATTGAGCAGTTCCGAGACCACTTCCTAGCGCCCCCCGCCTGGGTGGCTGGTGGTTCCAGCCAGTTCTGGCTGGGCACGGACGAGGTGGGCCGCGACATCCTCTCGCGGCTGATCTTTGGTGCCCGGCTGTCGCTGTTTGTTGGTTTTGTGTCGGTCACGCTGGCCATCATTCCCGGGGTGGTGCTGGGCCTGGTGGCGGCCTATTTCGGCAAGTTTGTGGACAGCGCCGTGATGCGCCTGATGGACATCATGATGGCCCTGCCCGCGCTGTTGCTGGCCGTGGCCATCATGGCCGTGCTGGGCCCGGGGCTGGGCAACGCCATGGTGGCCATCGCCGTGGTGTCGCTGCCCGCCTACGTGCGGCTCACCCGCGCATCCGCCATGACCGAGCTGAACCGCGACTACGTCACCGCCGCCCGCCTGTCCGGTGCAGGCACGCTGCGCATCATGTTCGTCACCGTGCTGCCCAACTGCATGGCCCCGCTGATCGTGCACGCCACCATGGGCTTTTCGGCCGCGATTCTGGAGATCTCGGCGCTGGGCTTTCTGGGCCTGGGCGTGCAACCGCCTGCACCCGAGTGGGGCACCATGCTGGCCTCCGCCCGCGACTACATCGAACGTGCCTGGTGGGTCGTCACCCTGCCGGGTTTGACGATTCTGTTCTCGGTACTGGCCATCAACCTGATGGGCGACGGCCTGCGCGACGCGCTGGACCCCAAGCTCAAGAGCGCTGCATAGAACGCAATGGCTCGCAAAAACAAGCTGCATTACTCCCTCTCCCGCGCGCGGGAGAGGGCCGGGGTGAGGGTGCCTGCAGTCATCAACCCACATTCGGACACGGGCAACCCTCACCCCAACCCTCTCCCAAAGGGAGAGGGAGTAAAGCAGGCTGCTTAACTTTCATCCCACACAAAAACACACGATGAGTTTGCTAACCATTAAAAACCTGAGCGTTGAGTTCGGCCCGCAGGGCCGGGCCTTCCGCGCCGTGGACGGGCTGGACCTGTCCGTCTCCCAGGGTGAAATCGTCGGCATCGTCGGCGAATCCGGCTCGGGCAAATCGGTCACCATGATGGCCTTGATGGGCCTGCTGGACGGCCAGGGCCGCACCACCGCCGACCAGCTGCAGTTCGACGGGCAAGACCTGCTGACCATCCGCCCCGCGCAGCGCCGCAAACTGCTGGGCAAAGACATGGCAATGATCTTCCAGGACCCGATGACCTCGCTGAACCCCAGCTTCACCGTCGGCTACCAGATCATCGAAGTACTGAAACAGCACATGGGGCTGCGCGGCGCAGCAGCTACTGCCCGCGCCGTGGAGCTGATGGAGATGGTAGAAATACCTGCCGCCAAAAGCCGCCTCGACGTGTACCCGCACCAGCTGTCGGGCGGCATGAGCCAGCGGGTGATGATTGCCATCGCCATCGCCTGCAGCCCCCGGCTGCTGATTGCCGACGAGCCCACCACTGCGCTGGACGTGACCATCCAGGCGCAAATCATGGACCTGCTGGTCAGCCTGCAAAAAGTCCACAACATGGCGCTGGTAATGATTACCCACGACCTGGCCGTGGTGGCCGAGGTGGCCCACCGCGTGGCCGTGATGTACGCCGGGCAGGTGGTGGAAACCGGCAGCGTCGAACGCCTGTTCGATCTGCCCGCCCACCCCTACACCGACGCCCTGCTGCAGGCCGTGCCCGAGCGCAGCCAAGGCGCGCGCCGCCTGAGCACCCTCAAAGGCATGGTGCCCGGCCAGTACGACCGCCCCACCGGCTGCCTGCTGTCACCGCGCTGCCCGCGTGTACAAGACCGCTGCAAGAGCGAACGGCCTGCGTTGTCCAATTTTGGTGCCGAATCGGTGCGCTGCTTCTTCCCCCTGGCGCACGAGGTCGCATTATGAGTGCTATTGTTTTAGAAGCTAAGAACCTAACCCGGCATTACGCTGTAGCCCAAGGTGCCTTCAAACCCGCGCTGCAGGTCAAGGCACTGAACGGCATCTCGTTCACACTGCAGGCGGGCAAAACCCTGGCCATAGTGGGCGAATCCGGCTGCGGCAAAAGCACCTTGGCGCGCCAGCTGACACTGATCGAGGCGCCCACCTCCGGCAGCCTGGTGATGGACGGCCAGCCCACCATCACGCCCGCCCAGCGCAAAGCCCTGCGCAGCAAGGTGCAAATGGTGTTTCAAAACCCCTACGCCTCGCTCAACCCGCGCCAGAAAATAGCCGACCAACTGGCCGAGCCGCTGCTGCTCAACACGGCGCTCACCGCCGCCGAACGCCTGGCCAAAGTGCAGGACACCATGCGCCGGGTCGGCCTGCGCCCCGAGTTTGCCCAGCGCTACCCGCACATGTTCTCCGGCGGCCAGCGCCAGCGCATCGCCATCGCCCGCGCCATGGTCTTGCAGCCCCAAATTCTGGTGGCCGACGAACCGACTTCGGCACTCGACGTGTCCATCCAGGCCCAGGTGCTGAACCTGTTCATGGACCTGCAGCAGGAATTCAACACCGCCTACGTGTTCATTTCCCACAACCTCGCGGTGGTGCAACACGTCGCCGACGACGTGATGGTGATGTACCTCGGGCGCCCGGTGG
>CANFZJ010000290.1 GCA_947451445.1 Comamonadaceae bacterium | reverse complement strand
TGGTCGATGCACTCAAGTCGCAAAACCTGAGCAGTGAGTGGTACTACACCACCTCCACCGATGCCGACGACCATCTCGTGTCCATGGGCGGCACCCAGCCCGACACCGGGCGCAACGTCAACGGCCTGAAGAACGCGGTCAGCATGCTGGTGGAGAGCCGGGGGGTGGGCATTGGGCGCCTGCACATCCAGCGCCGTGTTCACACCCAGGTCACGGCCATGGCCAGCTTGTTGCAAAGCACGGCTACCCGCGCCGAACAACTGGGCAAGCTGCGTGTCTACATGGAGCGCGATGTCAGCAGCCAAGCCTGCCGCAACCAGGCGGTCATCGAGGCCGCGCCCACCAGCGCGCAGTACGAGCTGACCATGCTGGACCCGGCGACCGGGGCCGACCGCATCCTGAGCGTGGACTGGAATTCAGCCCTGGAGTTGCAGACCCGCAAGTCCCGCCCCCGGCCCTGCGGCTACTGGCTGGCCACCAGCGCCAGCGCGGCGGTAGACCGGCTGCAAATGCTGGGCGTGCAAGTGATGCGTTTCATGGAGCCCGGCAGCCTGCTGGCCGATGCCTACCGCGCCACCGCCAGCAGCACCGGCGCACGCAAAGATGCCCGAGGCACCATTGACGATGGCGGCACACCCGTAGCCATCACCGAGGTGGCGCTGGTGCGCGGCCTGCGCGACGCCCCGCAGGGCAGCTACTACGTGCCGCTAGGCCAACCGCTGGGCAACCTGGTACTGGCCGCGCTGGAGCCGGACACGCAAAACAGCTACTTTGCCAACCACCTGCTGGATGCGCTGGAGGACACGGTGCGGGTGATGGCCGAGCCAACAGGACGGCTGGAAAAGCTGCCTTAAAACGCGGTTTCCCCCTGTCCCGTCATTCCCGCGCAGGCGGGAATCCAGTACGGCGCTTACGGGATATCTACCTGCGGAGGGTTGTTAAACCTACTGCGCAGGCTCGGGCAACGGAGTCGATTTCGGCTTGGTGCGCTCGGCGTTGCGTTGCAGGGTTTGGGCCCGGTGGTCGGCCGCTTCCTGCTGCTTTTGGGTGTAGCGGGCGCGTTCTGCGGGCAGCGTAGCGGCCTTGCGGTTACGGGCAGCCTCTGCTTCTTGCGCCGCCTGGGCCTTGTTCTGCAGACTGGCTTTGCGCGCGGCCTGGGCGGCGGCGGCTTGTGCCGGGTCGTGTGGCTGGCGCGGCTCTGCTGGCGGGCTGGTGCGCACGCGTACCGACGACTTCTCGCGCGGCGCGGCCTCTGGCGCTGCGGCATCTTGCACAGTACTTTGTTCCATGCGCTGCATTTGCTGCGCACCTTTGCGCTTACGCTCGGTGTCGTTGAGCAAAATCTCCTGGCGGCGCAGGTCGGCCAGGCCGGTGCGGCGCTGGGTGCGGCTGGCGTTCAGGCAGTCGTTGACCGCAAATTTTTGGTAGCAGGCAGCTTCTTCCTGGGCGAAACGCTGGGCAATTTGCGTGCGCTCGGCGGCAATGCGCTGGTGCTCGGCCTGCGTCTGCAAGCCGCCTTCTTCGGTTTGGGCCGCCACCCAGCCACTGGCCAGCAGGCAGCACAGGGCGATCAATAACTTGTTCATGTCAGGTGTGTGTCCACAATGCGCCGCTCCAGCGCTAAAAATTCAGCCGACTGCATTTCATTCAGGCGCGAGATGGTGCGCGGGAATTCGTGGGCCATCGGGCCTTCGGTGTACAGCGCTTCGGGGGCCACCGCTGCCGACATGATCAGCTTGACCCGGCGGTCATACAACACGTCTACCAACCAGGTAAAACGCCGCGCGGGCGACGCCATGTTGACCCCCATCGCGGGCACGTTACTGAGCAGCACGGTATGGAACTGGCTGGCCAGTTCCAGGTAATCATTTTGTGAACGTGGCCCACCGCACAGGGTGTTGAAGTCGAACCAGACCACGCCACCGGCCTTGCGCCGGGCCGTGATCTCGCGCGCTTCAATGTGCAGCACCGGGTCTTCGTCCTGCGTCTCGGCCAGTCGGGTGAAAGCCTCGGCCATCTCCAGGTCGGCCTGGGGGCCCAGTGGTGTGTGGTAAATCTGCACCTGTTCCAGCGTGCGGCGACGGTAATCGGTGCCGTTATCCACACTCAGCACCTGCAGCCTCTCGTTTAGCAAGGCAATGGCCGGCAGGATGCGGTCGCGGTGCAGGCCGTTAGGGTACAGGTCGTCAGGCTTGAAGTTGGAGGTGGTGACAAAGCCCACGCCATTGGCAAACAGCGCGTCCAGCAGCCGGTGCAGGATCATCGCGTCGGTAATGTCGGCCACATGGAATTCGTCAAAGCAGATCAGCCGGTAGCGCTTGGCCATGCGCTTGCCCAGCTCGTCCAGCGGGTTCACCGTACCCTGCAGGTCTTGCAGCTCGCGGTGCACCTCGCGCATGAACTCGTGGAAGTGCAGCCGGGTCTTGCGCTGCAAGGGTACTGCGTTGAAAAAGCAGTCCATTAAAAAGCTCTTGCCCCGCCCGACACCGCCGTACATGTAGACGCCACGCGGAATCTCGGGCCGGTTGATCAGTTTTTTAAACACGTTGGAACGCTTTTCTTTGAACGCGGCCCACTCGGTAGCACAACGCTCCAAAGCCTCCACCGCACGCAGCTGCGCGGGGTCGGCGGTGAAACCGCGCTGGGCCAGCTCGGCCTCATAAGCTTGTTTGACGCTCAAAGAAAAACCTCTATTGCTATAAATAAAATAGCTGCCAGCGCAGGTAGTGTATGCGCTGGCAGCCTATTTCTTCTAAATTTCCCCCGCCACTCCCGCCTGCGCTGGAATGGCGAAACACGGTGGCTTTTTAGAAGTTAAGCGTGCGCTTGTCCACGGCCAAGGCAGCTTCCTTGGTCGATTCGCTTAAAGACGGGTGCGCATGGCAGATGCGGGCGATGTCTTCGGCGCTGGCACGGAATTCCATCGCCATCACGCATTCAGCGATCAGCTCGCTGGCCTGGGGGCCGACGATGTGCACGCCCAGGATTTCGTCCGTGGTGGCATCGGCCAGCATTTTCACCATGCCGGTGGTGTCGCCCAGGGCACGCGCGCGGCCATTGGCCAAGAACGGGAAAGTGCCTGCCTTGTAAGCCTTGCCTGCGGCCTTGAGCTGCTGCTCGGTCTGGCCGACCCAGGCGATTTCGGGGTTGGTGTAGATCACCCAAGGCACGGTGTTGAAGTTGACATGGCCGTGCTGGCCGGCAATGCGCTCGGCCACGGCAACGCCTTCTTCCTCGGCCTTGTGCGCCAGCATCGGGCCGCGCACCACGTCACCCACCGCCCACACATTGGGCAGGTTGGTTTTGCAGTCGCCATCCACCACAATCGCGCCGCGCTCGTCCAGCGCCAAGCCCACTACCTCGGCACCCAGGCCGATAGTGTTGGGTACGCGGCCGATAGAGACGATCAGCTTGTCCACAGCCAGCGTCTGGGCTTCGCCCTTGGCATCGGTGTAGGCAATGCTGACGCCCTTTTTGGAGGTCTTGATGTCGCCCACCTTCACGCCCAGATTGATCTTCAGACCCTGTTTGTCGAAAGCCTTCTTGGCTTCCTTGGCGATCTGCTCGTCCACCGCGCCCAGGAAGGTCGGCAAACCTTCCAGGATGGTGACTTCGGCACCCAGGCGACGCCAGACGGAGCCCATTTCCAGGCCGATGACACCGGAACCGATCAAAGCCAGCTTCTTCGGCACCGCGCCGACGCGCAGTGCGCCGTCGTTGGACAGCACCAGCTCTTCGTCAAACGGCGTGCCGGGCAAGGCGCGGGCGTTGGAACCGGTGGCGATGATGATGTGCTTGCCGACCAGCGACTCTTCGCCCACGGTCAGTGCATAGGCACCATCCTTGGCGGCGGCAAACGTGCCCCGGCCGTGGAAGAAGGTGATCTTGTTTTTCTTCAACAGGTACTGGATACCGTCGTTGTTCTGTTTGACCACCACATCCTTGCGGGCGATCATCTTGGCCACATCCATCTCCAAACCGGAGACAGAAATACCGTGGTCGGCGAAGTGGTGGCTGGCCTGGTCGAAATGCTCCGACGACTGCAGCAACGCCTTGGAGGGAATACAACCCACGTTGGTGCAGGTACCGCCCAGCGCGGGGCCGCCCTTGGCATTTTTCCACTCGTCGATACAGGCCACATTGAAGCCCAGTTGGGCTGCACGGATGGCGGCTACATAGCCGCCGGGGCCGCCACCGATGACGATCACGTCAAAATTTTTAGACATAACAAATTCCAATCTGAATCCATAAACCAAGGGCAGCCTCGGCTGCCCTTGTAACGCTTGCGTGTGCTTAGATGTCGAACAACAGACGGGCTGGGTCTTCCAGCGCTTCCTTCATCGCCACCAGGCCCAGCACGGCTTCACGGCCGTCGATGATGCGGTGGTCGTAGCTCATGGCGAAGTAGTTCATCGGGCGCACCACAACCTGGCCGTTTTCCACCACGGC
>CANFZJ010000289.1 GCA_947451445.1 Comamonadaceae bacterium | reverse complement strand
CTGACCCCTAATTCCGGATAGATGCCAGGAATGGTGCAGCGAAAAACCCGCTGTAAGACGGCGCCAGACGGGGGCGATGGGCACGAAAGATGGGTATGCTTTCCCTTTACGTTTGAGGAGTTTGCGCCGTGCCCAAAGAAGCTGATTTCAAGGCCGAAGCCGAGGCTACTTACAGGTCTGCGCCGCAGGACTATGACGTGTTCCTAGCCCGCAAAGTGGATGCGGCCCGCGCTTCGATGCATGCCGGTGCGGGCTACTCCAATGAGGAAGTGGAAGCCCAGTTCGCCGCTCGGCGAGCTATCGCTACAAACTAGTTGAGTGGCTTGCCTGCACCTCCTCAAATCACATAATTGATAGCCCCCGCATTCCCCGCCAGCGCCTGCTCCACCGCCCCCCGGTCCAGCGTGGGCGCGAACGACTCGATGAACGCATACACATACCCCCGCAGATAAGCCCCGCGCCGCACGGCCAGCTTGGTCATGTTGATGCCGAACAGGTGGCCGGCATCGACGGCGCGCAGGGCCAGGTCGCGCTCGGCCTCGAAGGCGATGGAGGCGACGATGCCCACGCCCATGCCCAGCTCCACATAGGTTTTGATCACGTCGGCGTCCATGGCGGCGATGGCGATGTGTGGCACCAGTTGCTGCTGCGCAAAGGCCTGGTCGATGCGGGTGCGGCCGGTGAAGCCGTTGTCGTAGGTGATCAGCGGGTAGCGGGCCAGTTGCTCCAGTGTCAGCGGGCCATCCAGCAGGGCGTGGCCGGGCGGCACGATGACCGAGTGCGTCCACGGGTAGCAGGGCAGGGCGACCAGCTCGTCATATTGGGTGAGCGCTTCGGTGGCAATGCCCACGTCGGCTTCGCCCGACAGCAGCATTTCGGCCACATGCGCGGGCGAGCCCTGGTGCAGGTGCAGGGTGACATTGGGGAAGTGGCTGCGAAATTCTTGTACTGCCATGGGCAGCGCATAGCGGGCCTGGGAATGGGTGGCCGCAATCGACAGCATGCCGCTTTGCCGCGAGACGAATTCTTCCCCGGCCTTGCGCAGGTTGCTGCTGTCTTGCAGCATGCGTTCGATGATGGGCAGCACGTGGCCGCCGGGATCGGTCAGGCCGGTCAGGCGTTTGCCTGCGCGCACAAACAGCTCGATGCCCAGCTCTTCTTCCAGCTCGCGGATCTGGCGGCTTACGCCGGGCTGCGAGGTGTGCAGCACGTTGGCCACCTCGGTCAGGTTAAAACCGCGCCGCACGGTCTCGCGGACGGAGCGCAATTGCTGGAAATTCATATAAGAGGGTCATATTTAATAACTGAATTTGATTATTTGCCAAGATGGGGTTTGCACAAACTAACAAATCGTAGATTCGATATGGCGTAACTGTCTGAGAGATGAATGGGGGCTAGCCATATATGCATAAACGTTTTGCTTCGTTGGCATGTGGGTGTGGCAGGCTTAGTCTTGCACCCATCGCCACATTAGATGCTCACCATGCCCCACCACCCCGTCTCCTTTGGTCCCGACATTGCCAGCCAGCGCGCCTACGCCATCAGCGCATTTTTGGACACCGTGCGCCGCTTGCTGCCCGACCCGCAGCAGGCCCAGCCCGCGCAGTTGCAGGCGGTGGCCCAGGCGTTGGAGCAACTGGGCCTGCGCAAGGACTTATTTGTGCCCGCGCACTTTCCCGTGTCGGCGGCAGACCCGGCCCACATTTACCGCCTGGCCGAAGATGCCGATGGCCACTATGCGCTGTACATCTCGGCCGCGCTGCCGGGCAAGGGCCAGCCGTCGCACGACCACACCACCTGGGCCATCATTGCCGGGGTGCAGGGCAACGAGCGCAACATTGTCTATGGCCGCCAGCCCACCGACGACCCGGCGCGCGACCGCCTGGAGCCGCTGCGCAGCATCGACGTGGTGCCCGGCACCTCGGTCACGCTGACCCCCGACGAAGTGCACACCATCGTTTTGCTGGACGGCGCGCCCGGCCTGCATTTGCATCTTTACGGCCTGTCGCTGGACCGCCTGGTGAACCGGGTGGTGTTTGAGGGCACCCACGGCGGCACGTACCGCACCTTTGCCCCACCCGCGCTGATACGCCATGCGCGCATCAGCGCCCAGACCTTGCAGGACGCACTGGAGGATGGCGAAGACATCGCCGTACTGGATGTGCGCGACAAGGCCGAGCGCGCGGTGGCCCATATTCCTTACACCGTGTCGGCCCCGTTGGAGCGGCTGGATTTGTTGGTCGAGCGCCTGGTGCCCAACCGGGGCACCCGCACCGTGCTGGTCGATGCCGATGAGACCCGCGCCCACCTGGCCGCGGCCACGCTGGTGCGCCAGGGCTGGCTGAACGTGTCGGTGCTGACCGGTGGCACCGATGCCTGGTTTGCAGCGGGTTTTGCACGGGTGGGCGGCAACCAGCAGGTGGACGCAGTGGCAACTTGATTGCTATGTAAAAAGTAGCTGCCCGCGCAGGTGCTAACTGCGCTGGAGGCCTATTTGTCTTAAATTTTTGTAGAGAGAGGTCATGGAGGGCAACTGTGGGAACTTGGGGCTGATGGCTTGCGTTGCAGGCCATCAGCCATTTTTTTGCCCGCCCGCAGCAAAATTCGTACAAGCACAGTTGGTACGCGTTGTTGGCAGCGCAGGGCCGTGAATACGTTCTAGGCTGCCAGGGCCAGCGGCGTGCGGATGTCGGCCAGAAACTGCTGCGCCCGCGGGTGCTGCGGTTTGGCAAAAAAATCTTGCGGCGTGGCCCGCTCCAGCACGCGACCCTGGTCCATGAACAGCACGCGGTCGGCCACCTCGCGGGCGAAGCCCATTTCGTGGGTCACGCAGACCATGGTCATACCGTTCTGGGCCAGGAAGCGCATCACCTGCAGCACCTCGCCCACCATTTCGGGGTCGAGCGCGCTGGTGGGTTCGTCGAACAACATCAGTGGCGGGCGCATGGCCAGGGCGCGGGCAATCGCCACGCGCTGCTGTTGGCCGCCCGACAATTCAGACGGGTAGGCGTGCGCCTTGTGCGCCAGGCCCACGCGCTCCAGCAGGTCCATAGCTTCGGTATGCGCGATGGCCGGGCGCAGGCCGCGCAGGCGCAGCGGGGCCAGGGTGCAGTTTTGCAGCGCGGTGAGGTGCGGGAACAGGTTGAACTGCTGGAACACAAAACCGATGCCCGAGCGCAGCTGGTTCACGTCCACGCCGCGGCGGTAGATGTCCTGGCCATCGAACTGGATGCTGCCGGACTGGATGGATTCCAGCCGGTTCAGCGTGCGGATCAGGGTGGACTTGCCGGAGCCGGACGGCCCGCAAACCACCACCACCTCGCCGCGCGCGATGGTTTCGGTGACATCCACCAGGGCGTGGTAGTCGCCGTACCATTTGTTGACTTGGTGCAGTTGGATCATGCGGAAACTCTCACAGTGTGGGTACGTTGCTCCAGCCAGGAGGCGCAACGCGACAGGCCAAAGCACAAAACAAAATAGGCCAGCGCCAGCAGGGTGTAGACGGCGGTGCTCTGGGTGAACACCTGGGTGTTGATCTGCGCGGCGATGAAAGACACCTCGGTCAGCCCGAGGATGTAGCCCAGCGAGGTGGCCTTGATGGTGGCCACGAACTGGTTCACCAGCGACGGCAGCATGTGGCGCAGGCCCTGGGGCAGCACCACCAGGCGCATGGTGGCCAGGTAGCCCAAGCCCAGCGAGCGCGCGGCTTCCACCTGGCCCTTGGGAATACCTAGAATGCCAGCGCGCACGATTTCCGCCAGGTACACGCTGTCAAACACCACCAGAGCCATCAGCATGGTGCTGAACTGGTCGGTCTTGTGGCCCGTCAAGCTCGGTAAAAAGAAGTAGGCCCAGAAGATCACCATCAGCAGCGGCACCCCGCGTACGATGGTCACCCCGGCAGTCACCGGCCAGCGGATGGCGCGCCAGGGGCTGACCCGTGCCAGGCCCAGCGCGATGCCCAGCGGCAGCGACAACAGCAGCGCCAGCGCGGCCAGCAGCACCGTCAGCGCCAACCCGCCCAGGGGGCCGCTGGGGTACTGCCCGACCAGAAAATAGACCCAGTAGGTCTGGATAAGCTCCAACATGGTGGTGGCCCGAGAACGGTTTAAACGGTACGCACCGGGTAGCGGTGGTGGTACCACGCGCCCAGTCCGGTGATGGCCAGCGACACCAGCAGGTAGGCGCTGGTGGCAAAAGCAAAAGCTTCGGCGCTGCGAAAGCTGGCCGATTCGACCTTGGCCGCCTGGTACATCATCTCGGCCACGCCGATGACGGTGGCCACGCTGGTGTCTTTCCACAGGTTCAGGGTTTGCGACAGCAGCGGCGGCACGGTCACGCGCAGCGCCTGCGGCAGCACCACCAGCCGCATGGTGGCCAGAAAGCCGAAACCCAGCGCACGGCTGGCCTCGGTTTGCACCGCGGGTACGGCGCGGATGCCGCTGCGGATGTCTTCCGCCATGTAGGCGGCGGTGTACAGCGTAAGCGCCACCACGGCGCTGATGG
>CANFZJ010000288.1 GCA_947451445.1 Comamonadaceae bacterium | reverse complement strand
TATTGACCCTGACCGCCACCCCCATCCCGCGCACCCTGGGCATGGCGCTGGAAGGCCTGCGGGATCTTTCCGTGATCGCCACCGCACCGCAGCGCCGCCTGGCCATCAAAACCTTTGTGCGCTCGGAGAGCAACGGCGTCATCCGCGAGGCTGTACTGCGCGAGCTCAAGCGCGGCGGGCAGGTGTACTTTTTGCACAACGAAGTCGAAACGATTGAAAACCGCAAGCAAAAGCTGGAAGAGCTGCTGCCCGAGGCCCGCATCGCCGTGGCCCACGGCCAAATGCCCGAGCGCCAGCTGGAGGCGGTGATGCGCGACTTCGTGGCCCAGCGCTTCAACGTGTTGCTGTGCTCCACCATCATCGAGACCGGCATCGACGTGCCCAGCGCCAACACCATCGTCATGGCCCGGGCCGACAAGTTCGGCCTGGCCCAGTTGCACCAACTGCGCGGCCGCGTGGGCCGCAGCCACCACCAAGCCTATGCCTACCTGATGGTGCCCGACCTGGAAGGCCTGACCAAACAGGCCAGCCAGCGCCTGGACGCCATCCAGAAAATGGAAGAACTGGGCAGCGGCTTCTACCTGGCCATGCACGACCTGGAGATTCGCGGCGCGGGCGAGGTACTGGGCGAAAACCAGAGCGGCAACATGCTGGAAGTGGGCTTTCAGCTGTACAACGAGATGCTGAACGAAGCGGTGCGCTGCCTGAAAGCCGGCATCGAGCCCGACCTGATGAGCCCGATGAGCGCGACCACCGAGATCAACCTGCACGCCCCCGCCCTGCTGCCCGACGACTACTGCGGCGACGTCCACCTGCGCCTGAGCTTCTACAAAAAGCTGGCCACCGCCAAGACGACCGACCAGATCGACGCGCTGCTGGAAGAAATCGTAGACCGCTTTGGCAAACTGCCGCCCCAGGCGCAAACCCTCATCGACGGCCATCGCCTGCGCGTGCTGTCCCGCCCCTACGGCGTGGTCAAGGTCGATGCCGCGCCGGGCGTCATCAACATCACCTTCAAAGCCAACCCGCCCATCGACCCGATGCGCATCATCGCGCTGATCCAGAAGCACAAGCACATCAAGTTGGCAGGAAATGAGAAGCTGCGCATCGAACGCGAAGTGCCCGACCCCAAAGACCGGGCGCAAGCGGTGCGGGAGGTGTTGAAGAGTTTGGGGCAGCCGCTGGTGGAAACCGTGGCTGCATAAAAAAAGAGCTGCTAGCGCAGGTAGCATCTGCGCTAGCAGCTCTCAATTCAATAGCAATAGGACTTACGCAGTACCGCCCGGTGCCGCCCTCCGGGCGCACAGGGGACTTGCGCAAGTCCTGCGCAAACTAAGTTTTAGTAGCCAGCAGCCAGGCCGGTATTGCGGCGCGGGTCGTTGGCACCGTAGAACTGGTTTTTACCGCGTGGCTTGCCGCCCAAGGTGGGGGCACCGACCAAAATCGCCGCCAGGTGGTTGGCGGGCTGGGGGGCTCCCAGGTTGTGGCCCATGCCGACCAGCAGCTTCTGGGTGTCGGGGCTGAGGCCAAAGGTGTCCACGTTGGTCAGATCGGGCAGCCATTGCTGGTGAAAGCGCGGGGCGTCCACGGCTTCTTGCACATTCATGCCGTAGTCGATCACGTTCAGGATGGTGTGCGTTACCGCGGTGATGATGCGGCTGCCACCAGGGGTGCCGACCACCATGACCGGCTTGCCGTCTTTGCTGACGATGGTGGGACTCATGGAGCTCAAAGGACGCTTGCCGGGTTCGATCTTGTTGGCTTCGCCCTGCACCAGGCCGTACAGGTTGGGCACGCCGATCTTGGCGGTGAAGTCGTCCATCTCGTTGTTCAACAGCACGCCGGTCTTGGCGGCGGTGACCTTGGCACCAAACCAGTCGTTCAGCGTGTAGGTGACCGACACGGCGTTGCCCATGCTGTCCACGATGGAGTAATGGGTGGTGTTGCTGCCTTCGTGCGGGGCCACGCCGGGCTTCATGTCCTTGGACACGCCCGCCTTGTTGGGGTCGATGGCGGCGCGGATTTTGGCGGCATAGCCTTTGTCGAGCAGGCGGTCCAGCGGGTTCTTTACAAAGTCGGGGTCGCCCAGGTAGCTGTTGCGGTCCAGGTAGGCGTGGCGCATGGCTTCGATCTGGTAGTGCACGGCCTGGGCCGAGCGAAAGCCCAGCTCTTTGAGCGGGTAGCCTTCAACGATGTTCAAAATCTCGCAGATCACTACGCCGCCGGAGCTGGGAGGCGGGGCCGACACGATGTGGTAACCCCGGTAATCGCACTCCACCGGGGCCAGTTCACGCACCTTGTACTGGTCCAGATCGGCCTGGGTGATGATGCCCTTGCCAGCGGTACTGGCAGCCACGATAGCCGCGCCGACCGGGCCTTTGTAGAAGCCGTCCGCCCCCTTGGCGCTGACCATGCGCAGGGTCTTGGCCAGGTCTTTTTGGACCAGCTTTTGGCCTTGCTGGAAGGGCTCGCCACGGTGAAGAAAGATGGCGGCAGATGGCGCGTCTTTTTTGAAGTCGGCAGTGGCGGTGTTGAGCATGTCGATGTCGCCCTCTTGCAACACAAAGCCCCGGTCGGCCAGCTGGACGGCGGGGGCGATCAGTTTGGCGCGGGCCATGGTGCCGTACTTGGTGCGGGCTTCTTCAAAACCGGCCACCGAGCCGGGCACGCCCACCGCCAGGTAGCCGTTGGTGCTGGCACCTTTGACGACGTTGCCGTCGGCGTCCAGGTACATGTTGGCGGTGGCGGCCAAGGGGGCTTTTTCGCGGAAGTCGAAGAAGGTTTTGCGGCCATCGGCCAGCTGTACGGTCATAAAACCGCCGCCGCCCAGGTTGCCCGCTGCGGGGTAGACCACGGCCAGCGCGTAGCCTACGGCCACGGCGGCATCGATGGCGTTACCACCTTTTTTGAGCACATCCACACCGACCTGGGTGGCCAAGTGCTGGGCCGTCACGACCATGCCGTGTTCGGCGGCCACCGGGGCCACCGATGCGGCCTGGACGGATGGCCCCGCCGCCACAACGGCCAGCAGCGCTAGGCGAAAAAAAGGGATGTGCATAGGATGGCCCCAGGTAAAGTTAAAAAATACACTTTAACCCCGCCCCTCTGGAGATTCTGTATATGCACACACTTGGAAACACATCCAGCCTCCAGCGCCGCACCCTGCTCCTGGGTGCTGCCAGCATGTGGGCGCTGCCCCTGGCGCACGCCACGCCGCCTGCGCTGATGCGCCCCCTGGTCTACCGCCCTGGCATGCCGCTGGAGGGCTACTGGATCAGCGAAAAGTACGACGGCGTGCGCGGCTACTGGGACGGCACGCAACTGTGGACGCGCGGTGGCCAGCCCGTCGCCGCCCCAGCCTGGTTTACCGCCGGGTGGCCCGCCATAGCGATGGACGGCGAACTATGGGCCGGCCGGAGTGGCTTCAGCACAGCGGTGTCCACGGTGCGCCAGCAGCAAGCGGTGGACGCAGCCTGGCGGAAAATACGTTTCATGGTGTTCGACCTGCCTGCACACGGGGGCCGCTTCAATGAACGCCTGCCCGCCCTGCAGCAAACACTGGCCGCGCTGGGCCAGCCCTGGGTACAGCCGGTTGTGCAAAGCGCCAGCACCACCCCAGCCGCCTTGCAAGCTCTGCTGCGCCAAACGGTGCAGGACGGTGGCGAAGGCCTGGTGCTGCACCGGGGTGACGCGCTCTACACGGCCCAGCGCAGCGACGACCTGCTGAAGTTCAAACCCTTCGACGATGCCGAGGCCCGCGTGGTCGGCCACATCCCCGGCCACGGCAAATTCGACGGCATGCTGGGCGCTTTGCTGCTGGAAACACCCGAGGGGCGGCGCTTCAAGCTGGGCACCGGCTTCAGCGATGCCCAGCGGCGTGACCCGCCTGCCGCAGGCCGCTGGGTGACCTACCGCTTCCGCGACGTGAACCCCAGCGGACTTCCACGCTTCGCCAGCTTTTTACGGCTGCGCGAGGACGTGGAGTTGTGATTACTTGGGCAGTAAAACCTTGTCGATGACGTGGATCACGCCGTTCGACTGGTACACGTCGGCAATCGTCACCGTGGCCGTGCCGCCTTTTTCATCGGTCAACATCAGCTTGGAGCCGCTGGCCTTGGCCGTCAGGGTGCCACCGCTGACCGTCTTCAGCGTAGCCATGCCGTTACCGGCCATCAGCATCTTGCTGATGGCTGCTGCATCGTATTGACCCGCCACCACGTGGTAGGTGAGGATGGTGGTCAGCGTGCCTTTGTTTTCAGGCTTGAGCAGGGTGTCCACCGTACCGGCTGGCAGCGCCGCAAAGGCGGCGTTGGTCGGAGCAAAGACGGTGAACGGGCCTGCGCTTTTCAGCGTGTCCACCAGTCCGGCGGCCTTGACGGCGGCAACCAGGGTGGTGTGGTCTTTGGAGTTGACGGCGTTGTCGATGATGTCTTTGGAGGCCAGCATGGGCGCACCGCCCACCATCACCTGGGCGAAGGAAGAAGCAGCGCTGAGGCCAAGCATGACGGCCAGAACTGTGGAGG
>CANFZJ010000287.1 GCA_947451445.1 Comamonadaceae bacterium | reverse complement strand
CGTGCTGGCGTCCTGGCTGTGCGGCCTGGCGCCCAATATGACCACGCTGATCGCCTTTCGCATCTTGCAGGGCTTTGTGGCCGGGCCGATGATTCCGCTGTCGCAGGCGCTGTTGCTGTCCAGCTACCCTAAAGCGATGGCGGGCACGGCGATGGCGATGTGGGCCATGACCACGCTGGTTGCCCCTGTGATGGGGCCGCTGCTGGGTGGTTGGATCACCGACAACATCTCCTGGCCGTGGATTTTTTACATCAACATCCCCGTGGGCATCCTGGCCGCCGCCGCTGCCTGGAACCTGTACCGCAAGCGCGAGACGCCGACCCAGCAGCTACCCATTGATGGCATCGGCCTGGGCCTGCTGGTAATTTGGGTGGGCGCGCTGCAGATCATGCTGGACAAGGGCAAGGAGCTGGACTGGTTCCATTCGGAAGAGGTGCAGATCATGGCCGCGGTGGCGGTGGTGGGTTTTCTGTTCTTCCTGGCCTGGGAGCTGACCGAAAAGCACCCGGTGGTGGACCTGCGGCTGTTTGCCCGGCGTAACTTCTGGGCCGGTACGGTGGCCACGTCGGTGGGCTACGGTTTGTTCTTTGGCAATGTGGTGTTGCTGCCGCTGTGGCTGCAGCAGTACATGGGTTACACCGCCACCCAGGCCGGATTCATCCTGGCCCCGGTGGGGTTGCTGGCCATCGTGCTGTCGCCCATCGTCGGTAAAAACGTGGCCAAGGTGGACCCGCGCCGGATTGCGACCGTGGCTTTCATCGTGTTCGGGCTGGTGCTGTGGATGCGCTCCAGGTTCAACGTGCAGGCCGACGAGGTGACGCTGCTGATTCCCACCCTGGTGCAGGGTGTGGCGATGGCGTGTTTCTTCATTCCGTTGAGCATCCTGACGCTGTCTGGCCTGCCGCCCGACCGCATTCCGGCGGCGTCGGGGCTGACCAACTTTGTGCGGATCACGGCGGGCGCGATGGGCACGTCGCTGGTCACCACCATCTGGGAAAACCGCACCGCCTTGCACCATGCCCAGTTGGTGGAGTACATCAACCAGGGCCGCCAGGTGGCGACCGGTACGCTGTCGGGCCTGGCATCGGCGGGGCTGACGCCAGAGCAGGCACTGGGCCAGGTGAATCTGCTGATCGGCCAGCAAGCCGCCACGCTGGCCGCCAACGATGTGTTTTTTGCGTCGTCGATGTTGTTCCTGCTGCTGATTCCATTGGTCTGGATTACCAAGCGGCCACCGAAGATGACGCCAGCAGCAGCCGAGGCGGCAGCTGGCGCGCACTGACCTGGCGTGTAAAAAATAGGCGAGGGCACGGTTAGAATCCTGCCCTTCCAGCGTGAACGCAAAAGCGCGGTCTTTGCACCGCGCTTTTTGCTTTTCGCCCCCCGGCTTTCGTTGAAAAAACCAAACACCATGATCCACATCACGCTCCCCGATGGCTCCGTTCGTGAGTTTCCCGGCCCGGTCACCGTGGCCGAAGTTGCCGCCTCCATCGGCACCGGTCTGGCCAAGGCCGCGCTGGCGGGCAAGATCAACGACCAAGTGGTCGATACCAGCTACCAAATCACCGCAGACAGCCCGCTGGCCATCATCACCGCCAAGGACGCCGACGGCCTGGACGTGATCCGCCATTCCACCGCCCACCTGCTGGCCTACGCGGTGAAAGAGCTGTTCCCTGACGCCCAGGTCACTATCGGCCCGGTGATCGAAAACGGCTTTTTCTACGACTTCTCGTACAAGCGCCCGTTCACCCCCGAAGACTTGGTAGCGATTGAAAAGAAGATGGCCGCGTTGGCCGCCAAAGACGAGCCCGTAACCCGCCGCGTACTGCCACGCGACGAAGCCGTGGCGTATTTCAAAGGCATTGGCGAGCACTACAAGGCCGAGATCATTGGCAGCATCCCCGCTGGCGAAGACGTGTCGCTGTACCGCGAAGGCGCTTTTGAAGACCTGTGCCGTGGCCCCCACGTGCCCAGCACCGGTAAGCTCAAGTTCTTCAAGCTGATGAAGCTGGCCGGTGCCTATTGGCGTGGCGACCACAACAACGAAATGTTGCAGCGCGTCTACGGCACGGCCTGGGCCACCAAAGACGAGCTGCAAGGCTATCTGACCATGCTGGAAGAGGCTGAAAAGCGCGACCACCGCAAGCTGGGCCGCGAGCTGGACCTGTTCCACATCGACGACCACGCGCCCGGTACCGTGTTCTGGCATCCCAAGGGCTGGACCCTGTGGCAAGGCGTAGAGCAGTACATGCGCAAGGTGTACCAAGACAACGGCTACCAGGAAGTCAAAGGCCCGCAAATCATCGACAAAGGCCTGTGGGAGAAGACCGGCCACTGGGACAAGTACCGCGAAAACATGTTCGTCACCGAGTCGGAAAAGCGCGACTACGCGCTCAAGCCGATGAACTGCCCTGGCCACATCCTGATCTTCAAGCAGGGCATCAAAAGCTACCGCGACCTGCCGCTGCGCTTTGGTGAGTTCGGCCAATGCCACCGCAATGAGCCTAGCGGCGGCCTGCACGGCATCATGCGGGTGCGCGCCTTTACCCAGGACGACGGCCACATCTTCTGTACCGAAGACCAGATCCAGGCAGAAGTCATCGCCTTCACCACCTTGCTGCAAAAGGTCTACAAAGACTTCGGCTTTACCGACATCATCTACAAGCTCTCGACCCGCCCCGAAAAGCGCATCGGCTCGGAAGAGAGTTGGGACCGCGCCGAGGCGGCTTTGGCCGAAGGTTTGCGCGCCTCCGGCTGTGACTTTGAATACCTGCCGGGTGAGGGCGCTTTCTACGGCCCGAAGATCGAATACACGCTGAAAGACGCGCTGGGCCGCCCCTGGCAGTGCGGCACTATCCAGGTGGACCCGAACATGCCCGAGCGCCTGGACGCCGAGTTTGTCGGCGAAGACGGCGCGCGGCATCGCCCGGTCATGTTGCACCGCGCCATCGTCGGCAGCCTGGAGCGTTTCATCGGCATTTTGATCGAGCAACATGCGGGCGCACTGCCCACTTGGCTGGCTCCGATGCAGGTTTCCATCCTCAATATCACCGAGTCGCAAGACGAATACTGTCGCGAAATTGCCAAACAGCTGCAGAATCAAGGGCTTAGGGTTACGCTGGATTTACGCAATGAAAAAATTACGCGTAAAATACGAGAGCATTCGATGCAAAAGCTTCCCTACATCCTGGTCGTAGGCGACAAGGAAAAAGAAGCTGGGTCCGTCGCAGTGCGTGCCCGAGGCAATATTGACCTCGGTGTGATGTCGCTACAGGACTTTCAGTCCAAAATTGCCAGCGACATTGCGCTAAAACTGTAGTTTTAAAAAACCAGGCTTTGGTGCACGCTCCGTGTGCGGTAGTTGCTATTATTTTAATAGCATAATGAATTTGAAGGATTTGAGCCATCGCTACTGAATTTCGTGACCGCCGTCACCGCGAAGAACGCAAACACCGTCTCAACCGTGAAATCATGGCGCCGGAAGTTCGACTTTCCGGTCCTGAAAATGAACCTTTGGGCATCGTCAGCCTGATGGAAGCTTTGCGCTTGGCGGGTGAGTATGACGTGGACTTGGTTGAAATCGTTGCCACGGCGAATCCGCCGGTCTGTCGCCTGATGGATTACGGTAAGTTTAAATACCAAGAACAAAAGAAGGCGGCCGACGCGAAGTCCAAGCAGACCGTGATCGAGATCAAGGAAGTCAAATTCCGTCCCGGCACGGATGATGGTGACTACAACATCAAGATGCGCAATATCAAGCGTTTCCTGGCCGATGGCGACAAGTGCAAGATCACTTTGCGTTTTCGGGGGCGAGAAATCACCCACCAGGAAATCGGTATGGCCTTGTTGCAACGCATCCGCACCGATTTGCATGACCTCATCATCGTCGAGCAGTTTCCCAAGTTGGAAGGCCGCCAGATGATCATGATGATTGCACCCGGCAAGAAGAAGCCTGCTCCCAAAGCTGCTGCAGAAGCAGCACCGGTAGCGGCTCCTGCCACAACGTCTTAATTCTCCATTCTGCAGATCTCGGTCTGTAGCGTGAAATCGCAGAGAAGGCATGCTTTCTCTGCGCGGTGTGGTCGCAAAAGCGGCTGCGCCGATGGTGGTGGAGTGAGATCCATTGCCAACAAGTGGCTCGGGGCCAACAAGTCTGGGATCGGTTCCTAGCGCCTCACGAGCACAATGAAAAGGAGCATTTAAATGCCCAAAATGAAGACCAAGAGCGCGGCCAAGAAACGGTTCCGCGTTCGTCCAGGTGGCACCGTTAAACGCGGTCACGCCTTCAAACGTCACATCTTGACCAAGAAGACCACCAAAAATAAACGCCAGTTGCGCGGTTCTACTGCAGTGCATGAGACCAATATGGGTCACATGGCGCAGATGCTGCCCGGCCGTGGTATTTAATTTAACGACGAACAAGGAGTAAATACATGCCTCGCGTCAAACGTGGTGTAACGGCTCGCGCCCGCCACAAAAAAGTTCTCGCCCTTGCAAAAGGTTTCCGCGGTCGCCGCGGTAAT
>CANFZJ010000286.1 GCA_947451445.1 Comamonadaceae bacterium | reverse complement strand
TTTGAGCGGGTTATCTACGAGGGTTTTGCCCCGCACCAGGTGGCGGTGATGGTGGAATGCCTGACCGACAACGTCAAACGCACTGCGCCCGAGATGCGCGTGCTGTTCCGCAAGGGCCAGCTGGGCACGTCTGGCTCGGTGTCGTGGGACTTTGACCACGTGGGCCTGATCGAAGCGTCGCCGCTGCAGCCCGGTGCCGATGCCGAACTGGCCGCCATCGAGGCTGGCGCGCAGGACTTTGAGCCGGGTGCGGAAGAAGGCAGCACGGTCTTCATCACCGACCACGCCGACCTGGACTTGGTCAGCCGTGCACTGCCCACCCACGGCTTTCACGTGGATTCCGCCAAGCTGGGCTACAAGGCCAAGAACCCGGTGGACCCGGCCAACCTGAGCCCCGAGGCGCTGGCCGAGGTGGAGGCCTTTCTGGCTGCCATCGACGCGAATGACGACGTGCAGGACATCTACGTCGGTCTGGGCGGTTAAGCCGCGCCTGGGCCCTGTCTGCCGGGCCTGTGCGGTTTGGACTGAGAGTTTCTAACAAATAGCCTGCTAGCGCTTATTGCACATGCGCTGGCAGCTATTGAATCAGGAGCGTTTTGGCTGGGTTTCGCAGTCCAGTCGGTAGGGCTGCGTGGCAGGCGCGGTGCTAGACTGATTGCCTTGCTTGCAACCAAGCCGAGGGGTCAAGATTATGGCTATGCGTCGTCTTTGGATACTGGTGGCCTGTTGCTTTAGCTGGGCGGCCCAGGGCGCCGAGGTGCGGATCGTGTTCGGCCAGTCTCTGGAGCCGTATGTCGATGAAACCAGCGGCAAAGGCCTTGAAGTGGACATCATCCGGGCCGCGCTCAAGGCCTCGGGCCACACGCTGGTGATCGGGTTTGTGCCGCAGGCCCGGGTGCCCTTGGCGTTGCGTAGCGCGCAGTTTGACGGAGCTGCCACGCTGACGCCCGACTCCGGGGTGGAGGGCGCTTATTCCGATGTCTACATCCATTACGTGGATATGGTGATTGCGCCCAAGGGCAAGTTGCAGGCGGCGCTGCGGGTGGCCGATCTGCAAAGTTTGCGGGTGGTCGGTTTTCAGAACGCGTCGCAGTACCTGGGGCCCGACTTTGCGGCCATGGTGAAGGCCAACCCGCGCTATTCCGAGCAGGCCCAGCAGCTGTCCCAGGTGCGCATGCTGTTTGGCGGCCAAGCGGACGCGATCGTGAGCGAGGCGCGCATCTTCGAATACCAGGTGGGGCAGCTGCGCAGCAGAAAATTCAGTGAAAAACCGTTTGAGGTGGATTTTTTTCCGCTTTTTGAGCAGATCCCTTACCGGATGGTGTTTCGGGACCCGGCCCTGCGCGACGCCTTCAACGCCGGGTTGGCACGCATACGCCAGCAGGGCACGCTGGCCCAGATGGAATCCCGTTACCAGCGGCAGCCGCTGGGGACCGACAAATAATGTGGCCGAGATCGGGGGCGCAGCCACGGTCTTTGTTGTGGGTGGTTGTGCTGGCCACGGTGACGGGCTTGCTGCTGCCTGTGGTGCTGCTGGGTGCGGTGGTGATGGGGGTGGTCGAACCCCGCTTGGCCGCCCGTGAGCAGCAACAAGAACTGGACCACAAGCTGGATCTGCTAGCCACCAGCCTGACCGAGGTGCTGTGGAACCTGGAGAAGCCGGGTGTGGCCAGCGTGGTCACGGCGGTGATGGCATCGCCCAATGTGGTCCGTGTACAGGTCCGCGAGAGTGCCTTGCCGGGCGACTTTTACGCGCAAGCCTTGCCCCAGCGGGCGCTGGGGCAGCAGTATGCGGGCGAGCGTGACGTGTTGCGCAACGGTGTCAAGATCGGCCAAGTACGCATCGAGATCGACGACCATCTGGAGGCCGTATTGCAGCGGAACCACCGCCTGCTGTACGTGGGCACGGCGCTGGTACAACTGCTGGTGGCGCTGCTGCTGGTGGTGGGTTTGCTGCACACCCAGGTGATACGGCCTTTGCGCAAGCTGGGCCACTTTGCCAAGCAAATCGCACGCGGCAACTTTTCTGCACCGCTGGTGCAGGCCCAGGTACGGGAGATTGGCCAGTTGGCTGACCACATGGCGTACATGCGGGGCGCGGTACAAGCCCAGTTTGAAGCTGCCGCCGAGCAGGAGCGGATGCTCAAGCAAACCGCCCATTACGACGCGCTGACCGGTCTGCCGAACCGCGTACTGATGGCCGACCGGTTGGAACACGCCATGCACCAGACCCCCCGACGCCATGCTTCCCTGGCCGTGGCGTTTCTGGACCTGGATGGATTCAAGACGGTGAACGACAACCACGGCCATGAAACGGGCGACCTGCTGCTACGCACCTTGGCACAGCGCATGAAGGCGGTGTTGCGCGACGGCGACACGCTGGCCCGCTACGGCGGCGACGAGTTTGTGGCGGTGCTGGGAGATTTGCATGGCCCGCAGGACTGCGAGCCATTGCTGGTGCGCCTGCTGGATGCTGCTGCGGCACCCGTGCAGGCGGGGCAGACGGTCTTGCAGGTGTCCATCAGTATTGGTGTTGCCTTTTTTGACCCCACCGACAGATACGACGCCGAGCAATTGTTGCGCCGGGCCGACCAGGCTATGTACGTGGCCAAAAACGCAGGCAAAAACCGGTACCACCTGTTCACGGGCATGGAAACGGTGGTGTGATTTTTTAGCTAAATCAGACTTTTGTGCATATTCGCATTGCGTATAGTGCTATTTAATTTATAGCAATCCTGCCCGGCGTTGCATTTCGTGCAGCATGGCGTTGAACTGCTCTGCCGTCTGGTGGCGTACCAGGTCGGGGCCGATGAAGGGCGGGAACAGGCCAGCGGGCCAGACTTCGGCGTGGTACACCAGCCGGGTGCCTGCGCCTTCGGCGTGCAGTTGCATCAGGCTTTCCATGCGCGGCACGGTGCCACCAGTGCCGTGGGCTTTGATCTCGTGCTGCGGAACCAGCGTGATCTCCCGGATGGACTCGAAATGGCTGGAGAAAACGCCGTATTTGGCCACCCCGGTTTGGGTCACCTTGAGTGCGGTGGGGCTGTGTTCCAGTACCTGGCTGCTGGCCAGGTTTGGCAAAAAATCGCGCATGTGGGCAAAGTCGGTCAGCACCGCCCAGGCCTGCGCTGGCGGCACGGAGGCGTAAAAAGAGCAGTCCACCGTGACGCTGTCGCCCGCGTGGATGACGTGCACGTCCGACTCGGCCAGGGCGGTGGAGGCGGGCGCTGCGTCTGCCGCCAGCGCGGGCTGGCCCGGGCTTTGCATAGCTGCTAGTGCCAAAACGTGGAAAAAAATCCGGCGTTGCATGGGGAGCTGTTTCAAAGTAAGTTATGGTTAAAAGTTAAGATCGGATGTTTTTTTTGCATCACGCTGGTGTCGTAGAAGTCGTTCAAGGCTCTGTGGCATGCAGGACTGCTGGGTACAACTGCACAGCATGTAAAAATCTGGCCCAAATCCATTTATCGCTACCAAGGACATTGCAATGAGTTCAGAGAAGTCAAAGATTTTTTACACCCTGACGGACGAAGCGCCGATGCTGGCGACCTGTGCGTTTTTGCCGATTGTGCGTGCGTTCACCACCGCTGCAGACATTGACATCGTCACCAGCGACATCTCGGTGGCGAGCCGCATTCTGGCCGAATTTCCTGAATTCTTGTCGGATGCCCAAAAAGTCCCCAACACCTTGGCAGAGCTGGGCCGTTTGACCCTGTTGCCCAGCACCAACATCATCAAGTTGCCCAATATCAGCGCCTCCGTGGGCCAGCTGACTGCCGCCATCAAAGAGCTGCAGGGCAAGGGCTACGCACTGCCCGACTACCCGGAAGCGCCTAAAACCGACGAAGAAAAAGCCCTCAAGGCGCGTTACGCCAAGTGCACCGGCAGCGCGGTGAACCCCGTGCTGCGCGAAGGCAATTCCGACCGCCGCGCCCCGCTGGCCGTCAAAAACTACGCCCGTAAAAACCCGCATTCCATGGCCGAATGGAGCCAGGCTTCGCGCAGCCACGTGTCGCACATGCACAGCGGCGACTTCTACCACGGTGAAAAGTCCCTGACGCTGGACAAGGCCCGTGATGTGAAGATGGAACTGATCACCAAGAGCGGCAAGACCGTTGTCCTTAAGCCCAAGGTGGCCCTGCTGGACCGCGAGATCATCGACAGCATGTTCATGAGCAAGAAGGCGCTGGTCGAGTTCTATGAAAAAGAAATCGAAGACGCCCACAAGACCGGCGTGATGTTCTCGCTGCACGTCAAGGCCACCATGATGAAGGTGTCGCACCCCATCGTGTTCGGCCACTGCGTGAAAATTTTCTACAAAGACGCGTTTGCCAAGCATGGCAAGCTGTTTGAAGAGCTGGGCGTGAACGTCAACAACGGCATGGCCAACCTGTACGAAAAGGTCGCCACCTTGCCGCAGTCCAAGCGCGAAGAGGTCCTGAAAGACCTGCACGCCTGCCACGAAGGCCGCCCTGAGCTGGCCATGGTGGACTCGGCCAAGGGCATCACCAACTTCCACTCGCCCAACGACATCATCGTGGAC
>CANFZJ010000285.1 GCA_947451445.1 Comamonadaceae bacterium | reverse complement strand
TTCGCCCAAGGCCTTGATCGATGCGCAGCGGGAGCTGGGGCGCTTGCTGGCGCTGCCCAGCCCGGCCCAGTTCTATCTGGTGCGCGGCCAAAATGCCGAACAGGTGCTGCAGCGCGAAGAGGCCTTGAAGCAAGCCTTGACTCCGCTGGTCGGTCAAGCAGCCATCAGCGGCTGGCGGGCAGTGTCGGATTGGGTGCCGTCGCAAGCCCGGCAGCAGGCCGATGCGGTCTTGAGTGCGCAGGCGGAGAACGCGGTGCTGGCGGGTGTCGCGCAGCAGTTGGGAGAGAGCTTTACCCGTCCGGCTTTTGCCCCGCAGGCTTTGCTGCTGGCACCGTGGTTGGCGCACCCGGCGTCGTTGGTGGCGCGGTCCTTGTGGCTGGGCGATGTCAACGGGCAAATGGCTAGCGTGGTGATGCTGCAAGGGGTGGCGGGGCCGGCGTCGTTGCCGCGCCTGGCGCAGGCCGCACAGGGGTTGAATGGTGTGCGCTGGGTGGACACTACTGCGAATGTGTCGGCCTTGCTGGGTCGCTACCGGGTGACGATGCTGGGGCTGCTGGCCGGTGGTTATGCTGCTGTGTTTTTGGCTTTGTCCTGGCGCTATGGCCGCCATGCCTGGCGTGCCTGGGTGCCCACCCTCTTGGCCAGTGGGCTGAGTGTGGCGTTGCAAGGGTTTGTGGGCCTGCCGTTTCAGCTGTTCAATGTGCTGGCGCTGGTGCTACTGCTGGGCATGGGCGTGGACTACGGCATATTTTTACTGGAGCACCGGGGTGACCGTTCGGCCTGGCTGGCGATTGCGCTGGGCGCTGCCAGCACGCTGCTGTCGTTTGGCTTGCTGGCCTTGTCGGCTACACCAGCTTTGCAGGCATTTGGATTCACCATGGCTTGCGGTGTAACGCTGGTGTGGGCCTTGTCGCCGTTCTTTCGCCCACCAGGAGCCGCAGCATGAGGTGGTGGCTGGGCGTCTTGGTTTTACTACTGGCGGGCTGTGCCGCACCGCCCGTGTTACTGCAGCTGTCGCCCGCAAGCCTAGGCCGCTCCATGCAGATGCAACAGCAGTTGCTGGTGACGGCAGGGGGGCGCAGCCAGGCGCTGGATGTGGTGCTGGAGGTGGACCCGCAAGAGCTGCGGCTGGCGGTGCTGGGCCTGAACCAAACCGTGCTGCGGCTGACGTGGGACGGCAGAGTGCTGGAGCAAACCCGTGCCTCTTGGTTGCCTGAGCTAGTGCGTGGCGAAGCTATTTTGAGTGATTTGCAGCTGGTTTGGTGGCCTGCCGAGGTGGTGCGGGCTGTATTGCCTGCCGGATGGACTCTGGAGAGTTCGGCTACCCAAAGGCGCTTGCTGTGGCAGGGGCAAGAGGTGGTGAACGTGGCGTACCGCGACACCCAGCATGTGGATTTGCTCAACCACCCTTTGGGCTACCAAATTCAAATTGATTCCGTGGAGCAGTCGCCATGAGCGTGTATTTACAAGCGGTGGGCGTGGTCTGTGCGCTGGGGTCCAGTTTGGCGCAAATCCGCCCCCGGCTGTGGGCTACGACTCTGCCAAATAGTGTGGCTCCAACCGATCTCTACACCCCTGGGAGGCCATTGCACCTGGGCTGCGTGCATGCGGCCTTGCCCAGCCTGGAGCACGCACCCTTGCAGCAAAGAAGCCGCCAAAACGCCTTGCTGGCCCTGTCGCTGCAAGACATCCGTGGCCCCGTGCAGGCTGCCGTGGGCCGTTGGGGCCCCTCGCGCGTGGCGGTGGTGCTGGGTGGCAGCGCAGCGGGCTTGCAAGAAGGCGAGCACGCAGTCCGCCACCAGCGCGCGCAGGGGGCATGGCCGCCTGGCTACCACTACGCGCAGCAGACCCTGGGCTCAGGGGCAGCGTTTGTAGCCCGTGAATTGGGGTTGGCCGGCCCCGCTTACACCATTTCTACCGCCTGCTCGTCGGGGGCCAAGGCCCTGGCCAGTGCGGCCCGGTTGTTGAATACCGGCATGGTGGATGCGGTGGTCGCGGGCGGTGCAGATGCTTTGAGCGCGTTCACCATTGCCGGGTTTTCGGCGCTGGAATCGGTCGCAGTTGAGCGCTGCAACCCGATGTCTGCACAGCGCCGGGGCATTAATTTGGGGGAGGGCGCAGCGCTGTTTCTGGTGGGCCGTGAAACGGGGCCGGTGCGGCTGGCGGGGTGGGGCGAGACTTCGGATGCCCACCATATGTCGGCGCCAGAGCCCAGTGGCCAAGGTGCCGTCACGGCCATGGCCCAAGCGCTGGCACGGGCAGGGGTATCGCCTGATGCGGTGGACTATTTGAATCTGCACGGCACGGCCACACTGCAAAACGATGCCATGGAAAGCCGTGCCGTGGCCCAGCTGCTGGGTTGTGCGGTTCCGGTCAGCGCGACCAAGCCGTTGACCGGCCATGCCTTGGCAGCAGCTGGTGCGATTGAAGCTGCTTTAGCCTGGGCTACGCTGGTGGACAATCCGCAGGGTTATTTGCCTGCCCATTGGTGGGACGGCGTACCTGATCCCGATCTGCCTGCGTTGCATTGGGTGCAGCCGGGTGAAGCCTTGGGCCGTGCGCCGGGCTATGTAATGAGCAACTCGTTTGCGTTTGGTGGCAGCAATGCCGCACTTTTATTGGCACGAGGTTGATATGTTGGCAGTTGCATCTTCTGTGGAGGCTTACATCCCGCACCGGGGGGCAATGCGCTTCATTGACCGCCTGGTTTCTCTAGGGCCTGAACACGTGGTAGTTGAGGCCGATGTGCGTGCCGAGCAGTTGTTCGTGCAGGGCGAACAGTTACCCGCCTGGGTTGGCGTGGAGCTGATGGCCCAAACGATTGCGGCCTGGGCCGGTGGGCAGGCATTGGGGCGGGGTGAGCCGGTACGGATCGGTTTTTTGCTCGGTACGCGGCGTTACACAGCCGATTGCACGGGTTTTTCCGTCGGCACGGTGCTGACCATCGAGGCCCGTGCCGAGTTGGTGGCCGATAACGGCCTGGGCATGTTTGCCTGCCGTATTTTGGCCGCCGGCGTTGAATTGGCCCGTGCCCATGTATCGGTGTTTGAGCCCAAGGATGGGCAATCGTATTTACAGGAATTAGAAGGAACCGGGGCATGACATCTCCCACCATTTTGGTAACCGGTGCCAGCCGGGGTATTGGCAAAGCCATCGCCCTGCGTTTGGCTGCGGACGGTTACGACATTGCGGTGCATTGCCGTACCCAACTCAGCCAGGCACAGGCTGTGGCAGCCGATATCCAGGTGCTCGGACGGCAGGCGCGGGTGCTGGCGTTTGACGTGGCCGACCGGCAAGCCTGCGCCGCTGCGCTGCAGGCCGACATCGACCAGCACGGGGCTTATTACGGGGTGGTGTGCAATGCCGGCCTGGCCCGTGACAACGCCTTTCCTGCCATGACCGGGGACGAATGGGACCAGGTGGTGCACACCAACCTGGATGCTTTTTATAACGTGCTGCACCCCGTTGTGATGCCTATGGTGCAGCGGCGCAAGCCGGGGCGTATCGTCACCCTGGCCTCGGTCTCCGCGCTGATGGGTAACCGGGGGCAAGCCAATTACAGTGCCGCCAAAGCCGGGGTGATTGCCGCCACCAAGTCCCTGGCGGTGGAGCTGGCCAAGCGCGCCATCACGGTGAACTGTGTGGCCCCCGGCTTGATCGACACCGAAATGGTCGAACCCCATGTGCTGGAAGAGGCCTTGAAAATCATTCCGCTGCGGCGCATGGGCAGCCCGCAGGAGGTGGCGGCTACGGTGGCTTTTTTGATGCACCCGGACGCGGCTTACATTACCCGCCAGGTGATTTCGGTGAATGGGGGGATGGTCGGATGAAGCGGGTTGTCATTACCGGGTTTGGGGCACTGAGTCCTCTGGGCCACGACTGGCCGACGGTGCGCCAGCGGCTACAAGACAAACGCAATGCTGTGGTCACCATGCACGCCTGGGCCGAGTTTGAGGGACTGCACACCCGCCTGGGTGCCCCCGCCCAGCCGTTTGAGCTGCCCGCGCATTACAACCGCAAGTCCACTCGCAGCATGGGCCGGGTGGCTTTGCTGGCAACACGTGCCAGCGAGCTGGCTTTGATAGACGCAGGTTTGTTGGGTGACCCGCTGGTCACCAGTGGCCGTATGGGCGTGTCTTACGGTTCGTCG
This sequence comes from Comamonadaceae bacterium, assembly GCA_947451445.1. Lineage (GTDB taxonomy): Bacteria > Pseudomonadota > Gammaproteobacteria > Burkholderiales > Burkholderiaceae_C > Rhodoferax_B. The sequence goes on along the minus strand of CANFZJ010000285.1, from coordinate 426 downwards.
GCGGGTACACCGTCGGCCATTGGTGATTTTGGCCGAATGATGTCGGAGAAAACTACCGAGGGCATCAACGCCAATACCTACATCAAGATGATGTCGCACACGGCAGCGGTAAATATCGGCGTGTTCTTTGGCATGACGGGGCGCATCAATACCACCTCCAGTGCCTGCACCTCAGGCAGCCAAGGTATTGGTGCGGCGTTTGAGGCTATCCAGTCGGGCAAGCAAACCGCCATGCTGGCCGGCGGTGCCGAAGAGCTGGATGCCACCGAAGCCGCTGTGTTTGACACCTTGTTTGCCACCAGTGTGCGCAATGACCAACCCGAGTGCACCCCGTGCCCGTTTGACGCGCAGCGCGACGGCCTGGTGCTGGGTGAAGGTGCGGGTACGCTGGTGCTGGAAGAGCTAGACCATGCGCTGGCCCGTGGT
>CANFZJ010000284.1 GCA_947451445.1 Comamonadaceae bacterium | reverse complement strand
GGGGGAGTGTTCGTACAGGCCGGGGAGCTGCTGTTGCACCTCATCCAGCGGGGCCGTATTGAGGAATGCGAGCGTCAGTGCCATTTAAGAGCGTGCTTGGTAGGGGTGTACGGTGTGCCAGTGCTCGGCGATGTCGATGCGGCGGCAAATCCACACGTCTTCATGGCTTTGCACGTAGTCCAGAAATTTTTGCAGCGCGCCAAACCGGCCCGGTTTGCCCAGCACGCGGCAGTGCATGCCGATGCTCATCATCTTTGGGCGGTTTTCACCTTGCGGGTCGCCCTCGGCGTACAGCACGTCAAAGCTGTCCTTGAGGTACTGCAGGAAGTGGTCGCCGGTGTTGAAGCCCTGCACCTGCACGCAGCGCATGTCGTTGGTGTCCAGCGCGTAGGGGATGACCAGCCGCGGCTCTACCGTGCCGTCGGTTTTGGTGGTGGGCATCCAGAACGGCAGGTCGTCGCCGTAGTAGTCGCTGTCGTAGCTGAATCCGCCCTGGTCGGCCAGTAGGCGGCGGGTGTTGGGGCTGTCGCGGCCGGTGTACCAGCCTTGGGGCCATTGGCCACCGGTCATTTTGCGGATGATCTCGGCACCTACCGCCATGTGCTCGCGCTCGGTGGCTTCGGGCAGGTTTTGGTAGTGGATCCAGCGCCAGCCGTGGCAGGCGATTTCATGGCCTAGATCGACGAAGGCCTGGGTGAGTTCGGGGTGGCGCTGCAGGGCCATGGACACGCCGAATACGGTGAGGGGCAGGCCGCGCTTTTCAAATTCCCGCAGGATGCGCCAGCAGCCCACGCGCGAGCCGTATTCGTACATGGACTCGATGGTCATGTGCCGGTCGGGGAAGGGCTGGGCGGTGATGAGTTCGGACAAAAAAGTTTCGGACGCCGCATCGCCGTGCAGCACATTGTTTTCGCCGCCTTCTTCGTAGTTCAGCACGAACTGCACCGCAATTTTGGCCTGCTGGGGCCACTGGGCGTGGGGCACGTTGCGGCCGTAGCCGACCAGGTCGCGGGGGTAGGGGGCAGGTGTCTCGGTCATGTGCTGTTCCTCCAAGCACAAGTCAGGCCAGGGCCATGGCGATGTCGTTGCTGGGGATTTTGCGGTCGAAGGTGAGGTTGGCTTCCACGTTTTGCAGATGCTGGTCCATCAGCCGGACGGCCAGGGCCTCGTCTTTGGCGGCAATGGCCTTGATGAGGTCGTCGTGCCCATCGCTGGCGTAGTCGGTGGGGCTGTCGGTCTGGTACATCAGCGTGATCAGGGAGCAGCGCGACAGGATTTCCACCATCATTTGCGACAGCACGGTGTTGTCCAGCAGCTCGGTCATGCGCAGGTGAAAGTTGCCCAGCACTTCGGTGCGGTTGGTCAGGTCTTCGTTCTTGAGCGCGGCTTTGCCGATTTCGGCCTGGTCTTTCAGGGCTTTAATCTTGGCGGGGGTGACTTCGCGGACCAGGGCGCGCACGATTTCTGCTTCCAGCATGCGGCGCACGGCAAAAACCTGGCGCGCCTCGGCCACCGAGGGGGCAGCGACAAACGCCCCACGGGCCGGTTCCAGGCGGATCAGGCGGTTTTGCGAAAGTTGAAACAGGGCCTGGCGGACCAGCGTGCGCGACACGCCAAAATGGTCGGCCAGCTTCTGCTCGGCCAGCTTGGTGCCGGGGTGCAGACGGTGTTCCACAATGGCCTTGGTCAGCGCTTCAACGATGGTGTTGGTATTGGTGTTGTTGGAATCCATCAGCCCATAATAACGCAGTTTTTTATACTGTATACAAGTTTTCTTGGCTGTAATTTACTTGATGATGTGGAAACAACTATGGGATTGAGCACACACGTTTTGGACACCATGCATGGTGGCCCGGCGGCGGGCATGGCTGTGGCGCTGTACGCCACGCGGGGGGAGGAGCGCACCTTGCTGCAAAGCCTGCTACTGAATAGCGATGGGCGCACCGATGCCCCTTTGTTTGCCCACGGCGACCTGCAGGCGGGCACCTATTGCCTGGTGTTTGATGTGGCCGGGTACTTCAAGGCCCGTGGCGTGGTGTTGCCCGAGCCTAATTTTTTGAACCTGGTGCGGCTGGACTTTGGCGTGGCCGACCCCGGCCAGCACTACCACGTGCCTTTGCTGGTCAGCCCCTGGGCGTATTCCACGTACCGAGGTTCTTGAGCCAAATAGGCTGTTTGCGCAGGTGGAATATGCGCAAGCAGCTATTTAATTAATAGCAATTCCTAAAGCTGGCCTTCGGTCAGCGTGTCCAGCTGGAACTTGCCACTCGCGTCCCACAGCCAGGTATCGGTGTAGATGACGCGGCCCAGGCGGGACGGCAGGGGGAACGGCGCGGCGGCACGCACGGTGCGTTCGATCTCGGTAATCACCTCCGGCGCGTGGCGGGGCGCGCGCATCCAGTGCATGCCGGTGACCTGGCCTTGCCGGTCCAGATTCACCTCCAGCACGCCGATGGCATACAGCTGCGGCTGCAGCTTGCCCTGGTAGATGCGGCTGGCGTTGTGCTCGTACAGGTGGCGCGCCGCGTCTTGGCGGTAGTCGCGCAGACTGGTGGCGTTGGAAATCTTGGGGGCGGCGGGTTTGGCGTTGGTGGGGGCCGACGGCTTGGGGGGCTCGTCTGCCTTGGCACCGGCAGGGTTTTGCGCAGCGGGGGGCTGTGGCGTTTTGGGGGGCGTGGAGCCGCAGCCCGCCAGCAAGCTGGCCATGGCGGTGGAGAGTCCGGCCAGCGTCCAGCGCCAGCTTTTGCGTTGTGGTGTGTTCATCGGTGCTTTTAAAAAGGGTAGGACTTACGCAGCGCACCCTGTGCCGCCCTCTGGGCGCACAAAGGTGCTTGTGTAAGTCCTGAAGGGGTACTTGCCCATGCATACTTGCACGGGTGAATTTAGAACTTTTACTTCAGCACTTACAGGATGCGCCTGCGGTACTTGTCACCGTGGAGTCTACCCAAGGCTCGGTGCCACGCGGGCCGGGCACCTGGATGGCGGTGACGGCCGACACGCTGATCGGCACCATCGGCGGCGGCAACCTGGAGTTTCAGGCCATGGCCGAGGCGCGGACGCGGCTGCAGGCCCCGACCACCCGTGCGGCGGTGCTGCGCTACCCACTCGGCCCCAGTTTGGGGCAGTGCTGCGGCGGCGTGGTGCACCTGCGGTTTGAGGCCGTGGCCCTGGCCGACAGCCAGCGCCTGCGGGCCCGTTTGCAGCCCACGCACCCGCCAGTGGCCTTGTTTGGTGGCGGCCACGTGGGCCATGCGCTGGCGCGGCTGCTGGCGCGCTTGCCGTTTGCGTTGACCTGGGTGGACAGCCGCGACGGTATTTTTCCTGCCGACGTGCCCGGTTTGGTGCATTGTGAACATTCTGACCCGGTGCAGCTGGCGGTCCCTGGCCTGGCACCCGGCAGCCAGGTGCTGGTGATGAGCTTCAGCCATGCCGAAGACCTGGACATCGTGGCCGCCTGCCTGCAGCGCCAGCGGGCCCAGGGCGACCTGCCCTTTATCGGCCTGATCGGCAGCCAGACAAAATGGGCCAGCTTTCGGCAGCGGCTGGCCGCCCGAGGTTTCACCAACGCCGAGTTGGCCCGGGTGGTCTGCCCGATTGGCGTGCCGGGCATTCCGGGCAAAGAGCCCGAGGTGATTGCCGTGGCGGTGGCGGCACAGTTATTGCAGATTTCAGTTAAAACGAAAGGTGTTTGATCTATGGAACGTGAATATGTAGCCCCGGCTGGCGGACAGGCCGCATCTTTCGTGGGAACCCATGGAACCGGCTTTGCCGGGCCATCGGGTTCGCCCCCGGCAGGGGGTTGGCGAGAGCGAAGCGAAGCCTGGGGGGGGGCTTAATTACATGGAAAGCTACTACCTCGACTGGGCTAACTTATTGCTGCGCTGGGTCCACGTCATCACCGCCATTGCCTGGGTGGGCTCCTCGTTTTACTTCGTCTTTCTGGACAGCAGCCTGACGCCGCCGATCGATGAGGATTTGAAGCGCCAGGGTGTCAGCGGCGAGCTGTGGGCGGTGCACGGCGGCGGCTTCTACCACCCGGTCAAATTTGCCGGGGCCCCGCCGCAGCTGCCCCAGCACCTGCACTGGTTTTACTGGGAAAGCTATTCCACCTGGCTGACCGGCTTTTCGCTGTTCACCGTGTCCTACCTGTGGAACGCCAGCACCTATTTGATCGACAAGTCGCTGATGAACTGGTCGCCCGGCGCGGCCATCGGCGTGGCGCTGTCCTTCCTGGTGGTGTTCTGGATGCTGTACGACGGCATTTGCCAGCTGTTTGGCAAACGCAAGAACGGCGACGCCATCGTGGGGGCGCTGGTGGCCGTGCTGGTGTGCGCTGCGGCCTGGCTGGCCTGCCACTGGTTTGCCGGGCGGGCAGCGTTCTTGCTGGTCGGCGCGATGGTCGCCACCACCATGAGCGCCAACGTGTTCTTCTGGATCATCCCCGGCCAGCGTACCGTGGTGGCGGCCATCAAAGCGGGCCAGCCGGTGGACCCCATCCACGGCAAACGCGGCAAGCAGCGCAGCGTGCACAACACCTATTTCACCCTGCCGGTGCTGTTTGCCATGCTCAGCAACCACTACAGC
>CANFZJ010000283.1 GCA_947451445.1 Comamonadaceae bacterium | reverse complement strand
CCAGCCGCTGCAAGGCAAAAAACTCACCCACACCTACCCCCTGACAGCCGGCAGCATGGCCCGGCTGGACGCCGCGCTGGACACCTGCATCCAGAGCCGCACCCGCATCCACCTGCCAGAGCTGCTGCACCTGCAAACCCCGGCAGGCATACGCGCACTGCGGGCCACCGCCAGTCCGCTGGGCAACCCCCATGGCCTGCTAGAAGGCGTGGTGCTGGTGCTGTCCGACGTGACCGACGCCGTGGCCGTGGCCCGCCTGCTGGACCATGCGGCCCACCACGACGCGCTGACCGGGCTGCCCAACCGGGTCATGCTGCAAGAGCGCCTGGCCCAGGCTTTGTCGCGCCTGCAACGGCGCGGTGGCAGCGCGGCGGTACTGTTCTTGGACCTGGACCGCTTCAAACACATCAACGACAGCCTGGGCCACAGCACCGGCGACGCGGTGCTCAAAGTCATCGCCCAGCGCCTGCGCGCGCTGTGCCGCGACACCGACACCGTAGCCCGCTGGGGCGGCGACGAGTTCGTGCTGGTACTGGAAGACGTGGGCGGCCAGGAAGGTGCCGCCATTGCCGCCGCCAAAGTGATCGAAGCCCTGTCGCAAGACATCGAACTGGACGCCAGCTTTGGCCACCTGCGCCTGCCCAGCGCGGGCAGCGTCGGCGTGGTGATGGCCCCGCAAGACGGCAACGACATGGAAAGCCTGCTGTCCAAGGCCGACATGGCCATGTACCGCGCCAAGGCCCAGCCCCAGGCCTCGTTCCACTTCTGGGCCAACGACATCAACACCCACGTCCACGAGCGGCTGGCCATGGAACTGGCGCTGCGCCAAAGCCTGCAAGACGACCAACTGGTGCTGCACTACCAGCCCCAATTTGCCTTTGACGACCAGCGCCTGGTGGGCATGGAGGCCCTGATGCGCTGGCAGCGCACCCCCGACCAGTTGCTGATGCCCAGCGACTTTCTGGGCGTGGCCGAAGACTGCGGCCTGATCGTCGATATGGGCAACTGGGCCGTGCTGCAGGCGGCCCGCCAGATCGCCCGCTGGCTGCGCGCCGGGCAGCGGGCGGTACCGATTGCCGTCAACCTGTCGGCGCGCCAGTGCCTGAAACGCGACATCGTGCAAGTGGTGCGCAGCGCACTACAGGAAACCGGCATCCCTCCCGCCCTGCTGCGGCTGGAGATCACCGAGACCACCGCCATGACCGATGCCGACCACGTCATCGGCCTGCTGCGCGACATCCGCGCACTGGGCGTGGGCCTGGCGGTGGACGACTTTGGCACCGGCTACTCGTCGCTGGCCTACCTGAAGCGCTTCCCCATCGACGAGCTGAAAATCGACCGCTCGTTCATCCACGACATCGCCACCGACAAAGACGACGCCGCCATCGTCCGCGCCACCATCGCCCTGGCCCACGGCCTGGGCCTGAAAGTAGTGGCCGAAGGCGTGGAAACCGAAGAACAAAGCCGCCTTCTGGCCGCCCAGCGCTGCGACACCGCCCAGGGCTACCTGTACGGCCGCCCACAAGCGATAGTCCACGCCACCACGCTGCTGTGACGCAGCCGTTGGCGCCGGGCAAGTTACTATTAAATTAATAGCTGCCAGCGCATATAGAACCTGCGCCAGCACCCTATTTGTCACTCATCTCGGGCCCGCGCAAACGCCGCCCAGAACGCCGCGTCCTGCGTGCTGGCAAAGTTGATGCGCATCAGGCTGCTAGGCGCGCGGGCGGCGTGGAACAGCGCACCGGGGGCGACCATGTAGCCGGCGTCCAGCAGGCGCTGGCTCAGGGCGTCGGTGTCCACGCCCGTCTCCACCCAGCCAAACAGGCCCGCCGGAACGCTTGCAAAGCTGCAGCCGTGGGCCAGGGCCAGCTGCACGCTGCGGGCGCGGGCCTGGTCGAGCCGGGTGCGGATGCGCTCGGCGTGGCGGCGCAGCTGGCCTTGGTCGATACAGGCGGCCAGGGCTTTTTCCAGCAGGGAGGGGGTGGTCAGCGTGGCCAGCAGCTTGGTCTCCAGCAGGCGATCGACCAGCGCCACCGGGGCGGCCAGGTAGCCGACACGCCAGCCGGGGGCCAGAATTTTGGAGAAACCGCTGGCGTACAGCGTGCGCTGCAGGCCGTCCAGCACACACAGGCGGGTGGCGTGCTCGGGGGCCAGGTGGCTGTAGGTGTCGTCTTCCAGAATGTAGAAGTTGTGTGCGTTGGCCAGCGTCAGCACCCGGTGCGCGCCACCCGGCGTGAGGCAGTAGCCGGTAGGGTTGTGCAGCACGCTCACACTCACAAACAGCTTGGGAGCGTGGGCTTCGCAGTAGCGCGCCATCACCGCCAGATCCGGCCCGTCGGGCAGGCGCGGCACGGGCAAGATGCGCATGCCCATGGCCTCCAGCCGGGCAAATTCCACCGCCCAGCCGGGCTCTTCGACCATCACGTAGTCGCCCGCGCGCAGCAGGGTGCGGCTGGCAATGTCCAGCGCGTGGGTGGCCCCCACGGTGGTGATGATCTGCTCCGGCGCGGCGTGCAGGTTGAGCCCGGCCAGCTTTTTAGACAGCGACTGGCGCAGCCCCAGATCGCCCGCCGGGTCGCCGTAGCGCAGCGAAAAGTCGGCCTGCCCTGCCGCCACCCGGCGCACGGCGGCAGGCAGAAAGCTGTTGGCCAGCCAGTCGGGCGGCAGCACGCCCATGCCGGGCTGGGGGGTATTGCCGTCGCCACTGAACATGCCGCGCATCAGCGCACTGGCGTCGATGCGGCGGCGCGGAATCGGCGTTGCTCCTGATTTTGTAGCTACTTGTGCAGATGCATCCTGCGCCAGAGCCGTATCTCTCACATAAAACCCCCGGTGCTTGCGGGCCTCCACCAGGCCCAGCGCCAGCAGCCGGTCGTAGGCCGCGACCACGGTGGACGGGCTGACCTGCTGCTGCTGCGCACACAGCCGCACCGACGGCAGCCGTGCCCCGGCGGCCAGCAGGCGGTGGCGGATGCGCTCGGCAAAGTGGCTGGCCAGTTGCTCGGTGAGGGACTGGCTGGTGGTTTTTATCAACATGGTATTTGTGTGCTGGCTGCGCGGTCAGTACAGATTAAAAACTGAATTGCCAAAGTGTACTGCTAGTGTGCTGATATTGGGGCTACATTGAATGCCCACCAAGACTTACGCACTTTGGATCTGACCCCGCATGACAACCCTCACCCTGCCCACCGCCCTTCGCCAGGGCCACACCGAACGCAAAGGCCTGTGGCTGGGCCTGCTGGGCGTGGTTATTTTTGCGCTGACGCTGCCCATGACCCGGCTGGCCGTAGGCACGCCCGCCGACCCGCAGATGTCCGGGGTGTTTGTCGCCATGGGCCGGGCTGCGCTGGCCGGGGGCTTGTCGGCCCTGTTTCTGTGGGCCACCCGCGCCCCCTGGCCGCAGCGGCAGGACTGGGTGCCGCTGCTCTGCACCGCCTCGGGCGTGGTGTTTGGCTTTCCGCTGCTCACCTCCATCGCCATGCGCCATGTGGAGGCCGTACACGCCAGCGTGATCATTGGCGTGCTGCCGCTGGCCACGGCGGTGGTGGGTGCGTTGATGCACCGCCAGCGCCCATCCACCGGCTTTTGGCTGTGCGCGGCCATGGGCAGCGCGATGGTGGTGGCGTTTGCCTTGCTGCATTCCGGCCAGACCGGCCTACACCTCCAGCCCGCCGACGGCCTGCTGCTGCTGGCCATGCTGCTGGGTGCGGTGGGCTACGGCTTTGGTGGGCTTTTGTCCCAGCGCATGCCCGGCGAACAGGTGATTTGCTGGGTGCTGGTGCTGGCCCTGCCCCTCACCCTGCCTATCTGTCTGTATACGGCGCAGCCAATGCAAGCGGTGTCGGCCCAGGCCTGGGGCGGCTTTGCCTACTTGGCGGTATTTTCGCAATGGCTGGGCTTTTTTGCCTGGTACCGCGGGCTGGCGCTAGGCGGCACGGTGCGCGTCAGCCAGGTGCAGCTGGTGCAGCCGTTTTTGAGCATGCTGTTGGCCGTGCCGCTGCTGGGCGAGCGGCTGGACGCGGTGACCGTGGGCTTTGGCATGGCGGTGATTGCCGTCGTTTTTATCGGCAAACGCATGCCTGTTCGTTGATTTTCAGGAGCCCTTATGGATATGCAACTCTTTGCCGCGCTGACGCTGTTCGCCTTCGTCAGCTCCATCACCCCCGGCCCGAACAACCTGATGCTGCTGGCCTCGGGCGTGCAGCACGGTTTTCGGGCCACGCTGCCACACATGGCGGGTATTTCGGCCGGGTTTTTCATCCTGCTGGCCTGCGTGGGGCTGGGGTTAGGCCTGCTGTTTGAACAGCTACCGCAGCTGTACACGGTACTGAAGTGGCTGGGCGCGGCCTATCTGCTGTATTTGGCCTGGGGCGTGGCTACGGCAGGCGCGCCCCAAGGTACCCACACCGGCCGCCCGCTGGGCTTTCTGGGCGCCGCCGCCTTCCAGTGGGTCAACCCCAAAGCCTGGGTGATGGCCGTGGGCGCGTTCAGCAGCTATGTGCCCGCCCACAGCCCGCACGCGCTGGTGCTGGGGACGGCGGCTTGGTTTGCCGTGGTAGGCATCCCGGCCATCAGCCTGTGGGCATTGTT
>CANFZJ010000282.1 GCA_947451445.1 Comamonadaceae bacterium | reverse complement strand
CCATCAAAGCCTGCGCTTTGTCCGAGTGGTCGGCGCCGAAGTTGCACACGTACACGTCCAGCGTGACCGCGCTTTGCTCGGGCCAGGTGTGTACGCACAGGTGCGACTCTGCTAGCAAAATAGTAGCTGTAACCCCACCAGGGCCGTGTGCAGAGGCGGGAAAAGTATGGAATAGTTCACCCACCGCTTGCAGGCCCACTTGCTGCACGGCGGCGCGGCAGGCTGGGCCGAGTTGCGCCGCGTCCAGCAGCCAGTGGGCGGCGCAGCGGCAGCCGTGCAGGTCGGCGGTGAGGTGCAGGCCTTGCACGGTCAGGGGGTTTTGAGCCGGGGCGGGCAGGCGCGCAGCCCGGCCAGCAGCATGTCGACCATGGCGGGAGCGGTTTGCGCCAGCGGGTAGATGGCCGGGTTGAGTAGCCATTCGCTCATGGTGCCGACCATGCAGTTGTGGATGACCTGCATGCTCAAAAACAGATCGGTGTCGGCGGGGAGCTTTTGCTGGGTGACGGCTTGCTGCAGCAGGGTTTCCATTTGCCGCTGGTATTCGTCACAGCATTCCAGCTCGTGCTGGAGCACCTCGGCCACTTCGCCCACGTTTTCACATTTGTGGAACAAGATGCCGAATACGCGTTGTTGCCGGGGGGATTCGGCCAGCGTGGTCAAAGAGTGCACGCAGAAGTGGCGCAGCACAGCCAGTGGGTCGCAGGCGGTGCAGGTGCTGATCTCGGACAGCATGGTTTCCATGGGCAGCACGGCGCGCTCGAACATGGCTTTGAGCAGGGCGCCCTTGTCTTCAAAATGCCAGTAGATGGCACCACGGGTCATGCCGGCCGCGGTTGCGATGTCGGCCAGGGTGGTTTTGGTGACGCCTTTGTCAAAAAACACTTGCTCCGCAGCGTTCAGTAACGCAGCATGGGTCAGTGCAGTGTCTTCTTTTGTTTTCCGGGCCATGTGTAGTCAAGAGGCGATTTTTGTCAATGCCATTATTTTAAGCGATGTTTGAAATAAACATACATGAATGTATGTAAAATTCGTTTCCTGCGCCATTTCTTGATTCCATTCGGGACGGACGCAGTGCCCGCTTGAAGGCCCAGAGGGCCGCCAGCCAGGCGTTGCGTCAGTCTTACCATTTTCATTCCACTACAGGATGCATATGTCTGCTTCTTCCCTTTTTGCTTTGCCTCAGCGCTGGGCAACTCCCTTTTTATTGGCTGCTTTGCCTTTGGCGCTGGTGGCGTGCGGCAAGTCCACTGGTGCTGCGGGTGGCCCCGGTGCCGGTGCGATGCCACCGCCCGAGGTGTCGGTGGTGACGGTGACGGCCCAGTCCCACCCCGTGGAGCTGGAATACGTGGGCCAAACCGCAGGTTCGCGCGAGACCGAGGTGCGCGCCCGGGTGGCGGGCATCTTGCAAAAGCGCCTGTTTGAAGAGGGCGCTACGGTCAAGGCCGGTACGCCGCTGTTCCAGATCGACCCGGCCAACTTCCAAACCCAGGTAGCCTCGGCCGAAGCGGCGGTAGCCGTGGCCCAGGCCAAGGTGAACCAGGCCAAGCGTGACCTGGCCCGCCTGGGCCCGTTGGTGGCTGAAAAAGCCATCAGCCAGAAGGAATATGACGACGCCAAGTCGGCCTCCGAGTCGGCTGACGCCAGCCTGAAGCAAACCCAGGCCCAGGCCAATGAGGCCCGGCTGAACCTGGGCTACACCAAGGTGGTAGCCCCCATCAGCGGCACTACCAGCACGGCGGCCAAGTCGGACGGCAACCTGGTGTCGGCCACCGACAGCCTGCTGACCACCATCGTGCAGACCAACCCGATCTACGTGAACTTCAGCATCTCGGAAAGCGATTTGCTGCGCATGACCAAGCAGGTCACGTCCGGCCAGCTGGCGGTGCCGGGCCAGCGCTCGGCCAACGGCAGCCTGGGCTTTAGCGTGAACGTGAAGCTGGCCGACGGCAGCGTCTACCCGCGCACCGGCAAGCTCAACTTTGCCAGCGAAAAGGTGAACCCGGCCACTGGCAGCTTTGATGCCCGGGCTGAAATCCCCAACCCCGACGGTAGCCTGCGCCCCGGCCAGTTTGTGCGCGTGATGCTGGGCGGTGCGAGCCGCCCCAACTCCATCAGCGTGCCGCAGCGTGCGGTGATCGACAGCCCGATGGGCAAGATCGTGTTCTTGGTCACGCCAGACAACAAGCTGGCCCCGCGCCCCGTGGAGCTGGACGGCTGGACCAAGGGCGAATGGATCGTGACCAAAGGCGTGCAAAGCGGCGACCGCGTGCTGGTCGAAGGCTTCATCAAAGCCCACGAACCCGGTATGACGGTGACGCCTGTGCCCTACGTGGCTGCGGCCCCCGGTGCACCGGCTGCTGCACAAAAAGCATCAGAATCGCCTGCAGCGCCCGCCAGTACTGCGCAAGCAGCTGCGAAATAAGGAGCGAATAGCCCATGTTTTCCAAGTTTTTTATTGACCGTCCGATCTTCGCGACGGTGTTATCGCTGTTCCTGGTGCTCGCCGGGTTGGCCGCCATGCGCGTGCTGCCCATCTCGCGCTACCCGGAAATCTCGCCCCCGGTGGTCAGCGTCAGCGCGGTCTACCCCGGTGCGTCGGCCGAGGTGCTGGAAACCACGGTGGCGGCACCCATCGAGCAGTCCATCAATGGCGTTGAAAAGATGCTGTACATGAGCTCCACCTCGTCCGGCGACGGTGCGGTGTCGATCAGCATCACCTTCGACGTGGGCACGGATCTGGACATCGCCGCGGTGAACGTGAACAACCGCGTCAACCAGGTGCTGAACAAGCTGCCGCAAGAGGTGCAGCGCCAGGGCGTGACCGTGGCCAAAAGCTCGTCCAGCTTCATGACGGTGGCGGCGATCTATTCGCCCGACGACCGGTATGACGCGCTGTTCATCTCCAACTACGTGACGCAAAACGTGCTGGACGCCATCAAGCGCGTGCCCGGCACCACCAACGTGCAGATCTTCGGTGCCAAAGACTACGCCATGCGTATCTGGCTGCGCCCCGACCGCATGGCGCAGATGGGCATTACCGTGGGCGACATCTCCAGTGCCGTCACCGAGCAAAACGCCCAGTACGCAGCGGGCAAAATCGGCGCGCCTCCGGGCAATACCGAAGAGCTGACGCTGACGGTGACCGCCAAGGGCCGCCTGCTTACGCCGGAAGACTTTGCCAACATCGTGGTGCGCAGCGGCGACAAGGGCTCCATCGTGCGCCTGAAAGACGTGGCACGGGTCGAGCTGGGCAGCAAGGACTACAACTTCTTTGGCCGCGTGAATGGCCACCCCGCCGTGCCGGTGGGCGTGTTCCTGCAGACCGGTGCCAACGCGCTGGACACCCGCGAAGCGGTCGAAAAGACGCTGGTTGCGCTCAAGGCCAAGTTTCCCGAGGGACTGACCTATTCCACGCCCTACGACACCACGCCTTTCGTTACCGAGTCGATCCACGAGGTGCTGAAGACGCTGGCTGAGGCGATGGTGCTGGTGTTCATCGTGGTGTATGTGTTCCTGCAAAGCTGGCGCGCCACCATCATCCCCACGCTGGCTGTGCCGGTGTCGTTGATTGGCACCATGGCGGGCCTGCATCTGCTGGGCTACAGCATCAACACCCTGACCTTGTTCGGCATGGTGCTGGCCATCGGTATCGTGGTGGACGATGCGATTGTGGTGCTGGAAAACGTGGAACGCCTGATGCACGAGGAGGGCATGACCCCGCGCGAGGCGGCCATTGAAGCCATGCGCGAAGTGACCGGCCCGGTGATCGCCATCGTGCTGGTGCTGTGTGCGGCGTTCATTCCGGTGGCCTTTTTGGGCGGCCTGGCGGGCGAGTTGTACCGCCAGTTCTCGGTGACCATCACCATCGCGGTGTGCTTGTCTGGCGTGGTGGCGTTGACCCTTACGCCCGCCCTGTGCGCGGTGCTGCTCAAGCCCGGTGCCGAGCGCAAGAATGCGTTTTTTGACGGGTTCAACCGCAGCTTTGCCAAGCTGACCGAGCGCTACACCCGTGGCGTGGCGTTCTTCTTGAAGCGCGGTATTTTGGGTTTGCTGCTGTTCGTGGGCATGGGCGCGCTGACCGGTGTGCTGTTCAAGATCGTCCCCGGCGGTTTGGTGCCGGACGAGGACCAGGGCTACTACATTGCGGCAGCCATCCTGCCCGAAGGCTCGTCGCTGGCCCGTACCGACCAGGTGGTCAAGCAGATCGAAGCCGCTGTCAGCAGCAACAAGAACATCGACACCACCTTCAGCCTGGTGGGCTTGAACTTTCTGGGGGGCGGCGGCCTGAAGTCGTCGGCGGCCACCATGTTCTTCCCGCTCAAGCCTTGGGACGAGCGCACCCAGTCCGCCAAGGAAATGGTGGGTGAGTTCTATATGAAGACGGGTGGCATCAAGGAAGGCCTGCCTCTGGCGTTTGGCCCCCCGGCCATCCAGGGCCTGGGCCAGACCGGTGGTTTTGAGTTCTACCTGCAAAACAAGGGCGACGGCGGTGTGCGCCGCCTGGCGCAGCTGCTGCCAGCCTTGCTGGAAGAGGCCAACAAGCAACCCGAGCTGCAAGGCGTCAAAACCCTGTGGCAAGCCAATTCGCCCCAGCTGTATGTGAAT
>CANFZJ010000281.1 GCA_947451445.1 Comamonadaceae bacterium | reverse complement strand
TCGTCCTTGCGGAAGATGGTCAGGTTGACCTTGGTGTTGGGTTCGCCGCGCATCTTTTTCACCGCGTCGTTCAGCGCCAGGCCTTTGACGGCGGTGTCGTCGATCTTGGTGATCAGGTCGTTGGGCTTGAGCCCAGCGCGGAAGGCGGGCGAGCCTTCGATGGGAGATACCACCTTGACCAGGCCGTCTTCCTGGGTGATTTCAATGCCCACGCCGACGAAGCGGCCCGTCGTGCCTTCGCGGAATTCTTTGAACGATTTTTTGTCAAAGTACTGGGAATGGGGGTCCAGGCTGGCGACCATGCCGGCAATGGCGTCGCTGATGAGCTTGTGCTCGTCTACCGGTTCCACATAGTCGGTTTTGACCATGCCAAACACGGCGGCCAGCTGTTGCAGCTCTTCCAGCGGCAGTGGGGCCATGGCATTGCGGGCCACGGTTTGCAGCGAAACCGTGGTCAAGGCCCCGGCAATGGCACCGGCCGCTAACCAGCCGGTAATTTTGAGTTTCTGGCCCATGGGCATCTTTCAAGTCGCTACAAACAAGGCTTACGCAGTGCACGTGCACTGCGTAAATCCCAAACAAATATACACGTTGGTAGCGATTCTCGTGGTTGCGTTCCGTGTAATTGTTCGGTAATGCTACTTTTTTTGGCCTTGGGCTGCGACGGCAGCCGCAGCCGCTGCAGCGGCTTCGGCATCGCCCAGGTAGTAATGGCGGATGGGCTTCAGGTTGGCATCCAGTTCATACACCAGCGGAATGCCGTTGGGGATGTTCAGGCTGACGATGTCGTCGTCGGAGATGTTGTCCAGGTACTTGATCAGCGCGCGGATCGAGTTGCCGTGGGCGGCCATGACCACCCGCTTGCCGGCCTTGATGGCGGGGGCTACGGATTCGTCCCAGAACGGCAGCACGCGGGCCACGGTGTCCTTCAGGCACTCGGTCAGCGGAATGTCGTTGGCCGATTGCTTGGCGTAGCGCGGGTCGCTGCGTTCGCAGCGGGGGTCGGTAGCCTCCAGTGCCGGTGGCGGGGTGTCGTAGCTACGGCGCCATACCAGCACCTGGTCGTCGCCATATTGTTTGGCGGTTTCGGCTTTGTTCAGGCCTTGCAGTGCGCCGTAGTGGCGCTCGTTCAGACGCCAGCTGTGCACCACGGGCAGGTAGGTGCGGTCCATCTGGTCCAGGCAGTGCCACAGGGTGTGGGTGGCGCGTTTCAGGACGCTGGTGTAGGCCACGTCAAATTCGTAGCCGTCGGCCTTGAGCAAACGGCCTGATTGTTTGGCTTGTTCGATGCCGGTGTCGGTCAGCGGCACATCGGTCCAGCCGGTGAAGCGGTTTTCAAGATTCCAGGTGGATTCGCCGTGGCGGATCAGAACGAGTTTGTACATGGCGTGGGTGGCAAGGTGGATAAACAGAGGCCAAATGCAGGGCCTCCAACCGCGAAGAGCATGCCATTCTAAAATCGTCCGCTTCGGGGAGTCCCCGGTAACCCATAAATAAAGGCACAAAGTGAAGTTTTTACTGGACAACTGGATGTTGGTGGCGGTGGCCTTGGCTTCTGGCGGGATGTTGCTGTGGCCCATGGTGGCCAGTGCGGCGCAGGCGGGTGCCTTGTCGCCCAACGGTGCGGTGCAGCGCATCAACCGCGACAAGGCGGTGGTGGTGGACGTGAGCGAGGCGGACGAATTTGCAGCAGGCCACGTGGGCGGCGCGAAGAACGTGCCGGTGGGCCAGCTGGAAGAAAAGCTGGCGGCTGCCGTCAAAAACAAGAACCTGCCCGTGATTCTGGTCTGCGCTACCGGTGCGCGTGCCAAGCGGGCCCTGTCGGTCGCTCAAAAGCTGGGCTACGAGCAAGCCGAAGTGTTGGCGGGCGGCCTCAAGGCCTGGAAAGAGGCCAACCTGCCGATTGAAAAATCCTGATTTTTGAAAGCGAATGTGATGCAAGCCGTCAAGATGTACACCACCGCCGTTTGCCCTTACTGCATCCGAGCCAAGCAAATTTTGAAAAGCAAGGGCGTTGAGCAGATCGACGAAATCCGTGTGGACCAGCAGCCCGAGGCCCGCATGGCCATGGTGGAGCTGACGGGGCGGCGCACCGTGCCGCAAATTTTCATCGGCGATACCCATGTGGGGGGCTGCGATGACCTGGTGGCGCTGGACGGGCGCGGTGGCTTGTTGCCACTGCTGAACGCCGCTTAAATCGTCTTTTTTAGCGGTAATAATTCGTTGCCTTTTTCGCCCGCCGTGGTTTTTCGGCGGGCTTTGTTTTAATTAGAAAGAATGTCATGTCCGAGCAACTCGACCCCGTTTTCCAAATCCAGCGCGTCTACCTGAAAGAGGCTTCTTTGGAGCAGCCTAACTCGCCCGGCATTCTGTTGGACCCAACCCAGCCGTCGGTAGAAATCCAACTGGGCGTGGAAGCCAATCCCGTGGCCGAAGGCATTTTTGAAGTTGCCGTGACCGCCACCGTGCAGACCAAGATTGGCGACAAGACCGTGTTTTTGGTGGAAGCCAAGCAGGCTGGTATTTTTGAAGTGCGCAATATGTCGCAAGAGCAAATGGGCCCGATCATCGGCATTGCCTGCCCCCAAATTGTCTACCCCTACCTGCGCAGCAATGTGGCGGATATCGTGCAGCGCGCGGGCTTTCCCCAGGTGCACCTGGCCGAGATCAACTTCCAGGCGATGTACGAACAGCAGCAAGCCAACGCCGCTGCCGCGTCCGCCGAAGCACCTACTGCCACCCTGCAGTAAGCCTTGTTGATACTGCGCCGCCTGCTATGAAAATTGCTGTTTTGGGTGCGGGTGCCTGGGGCACTGCGCTGGCCATCAGTGCCAGCCAGAACCCGCTGGCGCAACACGCGGTCACCCTGTGGGGGCGTGACGCCGAGCAGGTCGCCGCCATGCAGGCGCAGCGGTGCAATCAACGCTACTTGCCGGGCATTGCTTTCCCCGATGCTTTGCGGCTGCACGCTGGTGCCGCACAAGATTTGGGTGACTGGCTGGTCGGCTACGACTTGGTGATTTTGGGCACCCCCATGTCCGGCCTGCGCAGCATGCTGCAGGACACCGCCCGTTGCGGCGCTCCCGTGGCCTGGCTGTGCAAAGGTTTTGAACCACCAGATTCCAAGCCTTTTGGGCTGCTAGCGCACGAGATACGTGCGCAGGTAGCTACTAAATTTATAGCAAATGACGCGGTAGGATTTGGCGTGCTCAGCGGCCCCAGTTTTGCGCAGGAAGTGGCGCGCGGCCAGCCCACCGCCCTGGTAGCGGCCAGCCCGCAGCCTGCAGTGCGCGACGCGCTGGTGGCGGCCTTTCACAGCCCGGCCTTGCGCGTTTACGCCAGCGACGACGTGGTTGGCGTGGAGGTAGGGGGGGCGGTCAAAAACGTGCTGGCGATTGCCACCGGCCTGTGCGATGGCCTGGGCTTGGGTCTGAATGCACGGGCCGCATTGGTTACCCGTGGCCTGGCCGAGATGACCCGCCTGGGCTTGGCCCTGGGAGCCAAGGTGGAGACCTTTATGGGCTTATCGGGCCTGGGCGACCTGGTGTTGACGGCCACCGGTGACTTGAGTCGCAATCGCCAGGTGGGTTTGCTGCTGGCCCAAGGCCAAAGCCTGCAGCAGGCCGTGGCATCGTTAGGCCATGTGGCCGAGGGGGTGTACAGCGCCCGCACGGTTGCGCAACGCGCCCACCACCTGGGCGTGGACATGCCGATTGCCCAGAGCGTGGTGGCTTTGCTGGACGGTCGGATCCGCCCGGCTGACGCGGTGGCGTCTCTGATGGGCCGGGCCCCGGTGCCCGAGCTGGTGTAGGTTTTTCTGCGGTCTGTGTCAGAAAAAACCTGACACGCTGTAGGTCAAAAACGGAGGCGGGGTATGGTGCTGCGCCGACTTAATTTTTGATTGGTGGGTCTTCACAATCCATTTCAACGGATCGGGAAAAAGCAGACTGCGATAAATGCAGTAGCTGACCTGAACCGGGATACCTCCAAAGGACACACCATGAACAACGAACAGATCATTGCCGAAATCCGTGAGGCCAATCTGACGTACCTCATGCTGGCACAAAGCCTGATTCGGCAAGACAAGGCCGAGGCGCTGTTCCGCCTGGGCCTGAACGAAGAAGCGGCCGATATTCTGGGCGCACTGTCGGCGGCACAAATCCTCAAACTGGCCTCGGGCAACACCTTGCTGTGCCACTTCCGGGTGGAAGACAGCCTGGTGTGGAGCTTGTTGACCAACCACGGCATCAAGAAGGTCGGCAACCCGGCCACCAACACCTTGCACGCCAATATTTTGATGGCAGGCCGTGTGGCCGAAGTTCTGTAAGAGGGGCACGACATGAGCGCCACCAAACCCGCCAAGAGCGTATTGCAAGACTCCCACCAGATCGAACGCGCCGCTGCGCTGATCCGCATGGGAGCCCGGATGCAGGTACTGGAATCGGAAACCGATTTGTCTTACGAGCGTTTGTTGCGCCTGTACAAAGAGGTGTCGGGCAAGTCGCCATCCAAGGGCCAGTTGCCATTTTCAACCGATTGGTTTTTGTCGTGGCAAGAAAACATCCATTCGTCGTTGTTTTTGAATATCTACGAATATCTGTCCAAGAGTAT
>CANFZJ010000280.1 GCA_947451445.1 Comamonadaceae bacterium | reverse complement strand
CGGCCTGAACGCCGAACACACCCGCCTGTCCCACGCCCAAGCCCTGCTGGACGCGGTACAAACCGCCATCGCCGCACTCGAAGACGAAGACAGCGGCGCACTGGCCCAGCTGAGCCGGGCCCGCACCGCGCTACAAAATCAAGAGCACGTTGCGCCCGAATACAGTGCGCTGACCGAGGTTTTGGCATCCAGCCTGGCGCAGGCCGAAGACGCCGCCCATTCACTGCACGGCACCCTGCGCAAAACCGAGCTGGACCCGCAGCGCCTGGACGCGCTGGACGAACGCCTGTCCCAATGGATGTCACTGGCGCGGCGCTACAAACGCCCCCCGGCCGAGCTGCCCGGCCTGCTGGCCAACTGGAAGGCCGAACGGGCCCGGCTGGACGCCGCCGCCGACGCTGCCGCACTGGAAGCCGCCGCCGCCCACGCCTTCCAAAACTACAGCGCCGAAGCCCAGGCCCTCAGCCAAGCCCGCAGCGCCGCCGCCCCCAAGCTGGCCAAAGCCATCACCGCCGCCATGCAGGGCCTGGGCATGCAGGGCGGCCAGTTCCAGGTCGCGCTGCAAAAAACAGAGCCCAGCGCCAGCGGCCTGGAAGAGGTGCAGTTTCTGGTCGCCGGGCACGCCGGCAGGAGACCGCGCGCTATCGGAAAGGTAGCATCCGGTGGCGAACTGTCGCGCATCGCCCTGGCCATTGCCGTCACCACCAGCGCGCTGGGCACGGCACAAACGCTGATCTTTGACGAGGTGGACTCGGGCGTGGGCGGCGCCGTCGCCGAAACCGTGGGCCGCCTGATGAAGCAACTGGGCCGCGACCGCCAGGTACTGGCCGTCACCCACCTGCCCCAGGTCGCCGCCTGCGCCGACCACCACCTGGTGGTGGCCAAGCAACGCGACGGCAAAAGCACCGTCAGCAGCGTGGCCTTAGTGCTGGGCGAACAGCGCGTAGCCGAGGTCGCGCGCATGCTCGGGGGAGAAAAACTGTCCGGCACCACGCTGGCCCACGCAAAAGAGATGTTAGGCGAGCCATGAAACTAGAAATCGTCCTCATCACCGGCATGTCCGGCTCCGGCAAATCCGTTGCCCTGCATGCGCTGGAAGACGCCGGCTACTACTGCGTGGACAACCTGCCGCCCGAGCTGCTGATGAGCTTTGTGCGGCTGGAGCAAACCCAGGGCGCCAAAAAAGTGGCGATTGCCGTGGACGTGCGCAGCGCCGCGTCGCTGCCGCTGGTGCCGCAGGACATTGCCAGCCTGCGCAAGCAAGGCGTGGCGTTCCAGTCGCTGTTTCTGGACGCCGCCACCGACACCCTGGTGCAGCGCTACTCCGAAACCCGGCGCAAACACCCGCTGTCGCGCTCCACCCAGCTGGACCAGCAGCACGCGCTGGTCGAAGCCATCGAGCTGGAACGCGAACTGCTGTCCGACCTGCGCGAACTGGCCCACGTCATCGACACCAGCATCATCCGCCCCTCCCAGCTGCAGGGCTACATCAAGTCGCTGATCGCCGCCCCCGAGGGGCAGCTGACCCTGGTGTTCGAGTCCTTCGCCTTCAAACGCGGCATCCCGGTGGACGCCGACTACGTGTTCGACGTGCGCATGCTGCCCAACCCCCACTACGAAGCCGACCTGCGCCACCAAACCGGCCGCGACGCCCCGGTGGCCACGTTTTTACGGCAAAGCCCCGAGGTGGCGGAGATGTTTGGCGACATCGAAGCATTTTTGTCCCGCTGGCTGGAGCGGCTGGCCCGCGACCACCGCAGCTATGTCACCGTGGCGATTGGCTGCACCGGCGGGCAGCACCGCTCGGTCTACCTGGTGGAGCAGCTGGCCGCAGCCTTTCGCAAGCGCTGGGTCACCCTCAAGCGCCACCGCGAGCTGGACGCCCGGGGCAGCTACCACCCGCCCGCCGACTCCACGTTTGGCGCCACCATCTTTTAACAACGGCGCGGGCCTCCCCAGGCGGGCAGACTTGATTTATGTTGCGCTGCAACAAATAACAGCTACAGTCGCCCTTTGCCTTTTTTGGAACTCCGCCATGCGCCAACTCTCCCCCGCCGGCCAGCAAGCCATCTCTGAAATCGCCCAGCGCCAGGGGTTCAGCACCGACGCCGTGCAGTCCATGCTGGACTCGGTGGTGAATGGCAACGGCAGCATGGCCCAGTTCAGCCACCCCGAATTTGGCGGCTCCGGCCAGTGGATGCAGGGCGGCATGACCATGATCGGCGACATGTTCAACGGCTACCTCAAAGGCCGGGTCGATAACCTGTGCGCCGAACTGGCCCGCCTGATCAGCAACCAGCCCGACCTGGTGCGCAGCGGCAGCTTCCAAAGCCAGAGCCAAAACGGCAGCACCCAGTACAACGCCTCTGGCAACAGCTATGGCGGCGGCAGCAACTACCCGAACAGCCTGTTCGTCCCCGCCCCGGTGCAAGCCGACTGGTGGGGACCGGACCTGCGCTTCCCCAACAGCACCGGCGGCCAAAACGGCGTGCGCTACGCCTGGTTCTCCCAGGCCCGCCGCCTGGCGGTCGAAGCCAACGGCCACGTCACCGTGTACGACACGCTGGACCACAACATCGGCGGTGTGTCGCAGCAGCAAAGCGGCAGCGCATCGGTCACTTTCAGCAGCCAGTACGGCTATGTGGATTTGGCCCAGTTGCCCGTGGTGTCGGTAGACGGCTACGCGCCTGCACCGGTCTACACCCCCGCGCCCGCCCCGTACTACGCGCCCCCTGCACCTCAGCCGCAGTTCAACAACAGCAACGGTGGCGATGTGTTTGCCAGCATCGAAAAACTGGCCCAGCTGCAAGCGCGTGGATTTTTGACGGACAGCGAATACGCGGCGAAGAAGGCAGAGCTGCTCAGCCGCTTGTAGGCTCCTGGCGAAGCCGGGCGCACCTCAAAACCGCTCGTGTTCCGCCAAATAGCGCCACTGGCCGGGCGCTAGCGCCGTCATGGCCACGCGGCCGACGCGGATGCGTTTAACGCTGCGAATCTGCAAACCCGCGCTCTCGCACAGGTAGTCGATCTGGCCGGGGCGCTCGCCTTTCAGGGCGAAACGCAGGCGGGTCTCGGTGTCGGTATTGCTGCTGACACTCACCTTGGCGGCGGTCAAAATCTTCTCAACGTACTGCACCGGGTCGGCCAGTTTGCGCAGCATGCCAGGGGTGACATCACCCGCCACTTCCACCATCACCTCGTGCTCGATCAGGTCGGCGTCTTCTTCCAGCTTGCGCACCACCCGGCCGTCCTGGGTGTAGACCACCAAACCACTGGCCCGGCTGTCCATGGGTGTGGCCAGGCGCAGCTGGGCAAAGTGCTTCTTGAGGGTGCGGATGCCGCTGCGGTCGTCCGCAGCGTGGTTCTCGCGCGTCAGCAAAGTGAGCGCGGGCTGTGCTTTCGGGCCGGGGCCTGCGTCCAACCCCGCAGTAAACCCCACCGGTTTGTGCAGCAAGAGGGTGACCGTGGGTGCCACCAGCAGGCTGGCATCGGAGTCCACGGTGATCTTTTGCGCGCCGACACGGAACATCGGCTCGCCCACCACCTGCCCGTCCACCCGCACCCAGCCCCCTTCGATGTACTGCTCCGCCTCGCGGCGAGAGCAGCCCAATTGCTCGGCAAGGCGTTTGGCTAGGCGAACCGGTTCGGTCATGGATACTATCTTTTTCATAGCTGCCTGCGCAGGTTCTATCTGCGCAGACGGGTCAAAAGGCTTATAAATTAGTAACGACTTACCACCCAACGGCGGGCAGAGCGGATCTCAACCCAGGGAACCCGTGGAACCGGCTTTGCCGGGCCACTGGGTTCGCCCCCTGCAAGGGAGTTGGCGCAAACACGCAGTGTGCAGCCTGGGGGTGTGCGTAGTTACATAAATTAAGATGAGAACAAGAAGTTCATCACGTCGCCATCTTTGACCACGTAGTCCTTGCCTTCGGCGCGCATCTTGCCCGCGTCTTTGGCGCCCTGCTCGCCCTTGAAGGCAATGAAGTCGTCAAACGCGATGGTCTGGGCGCGGATGTAGCCCTTCTCGAAGTCGGTGTGGATCACGCCGGCCGCTTGTGGGCCGGTGTCGCCGACGTGGATGGTCCAGGCGCGCACTTCTTTCACCCCGGCGGTGAAGTAGGTTTGCAGGCCCAGCAGGCTGTAGGCAGCACGGATCAGGCGGTTCAGGCCGGGCTCGGTCTGGCCCAGCTCGGCCAGGAACATGGCGCGGTCTTCGTCTTCCATCTCCGACATTTCGGCTTCCATCTTGGCGCTGATGGCCACTACGGGGGCTTTTTGCGAAGCAGCGAAGGCCTTCAGGCGGTCCAGGAAGGGGTTGTTCTCGAACCCGTCTTCGGCCACGTTGGCCACAAACATGGTGGGCTTGGCGGTGATCAGGAAGAACTGTTGCAGCAGCGGCAGCTCTTCTTTGCTGAAGTCCAGCGTGCGCACAGGCTTGGCTTCGTTCAAGGCGGTTTGGCACTTTTCCAGAATGGCGACCAGCTTGATGGATTCCTTGTCGCCCGAGCGCGCCGTCTTGGTGACGCGGTGCAGGGCTTTTTCTACGCTGGATAAGTCCGCCAGGCACAGCTCGGTCTGTATCACTTCAATGTCTGCGATCGGGTCCACCCGCCCGGCGACGTG
>CANFZJ010000279.1 GCA_947451445.1 Comamonadaceae bacterium | reverse complement strand
ATGCGGCCCATGCCGATGATGCCCAGCGTGCTGCCGTGGATTTCGGCCCCGGCAAACATGTCGTAGCTCCACTGCTGCCACAGCCCGGCGCGCAGATAGTGTTCGCTCTCACAGACGCGGCGGGCGGTAGCCATCAGCAGGGCAAAGCCGAAGTCAGCGGTGGTCTCGGTCAGTACGTCGGGCGCATTGGTGGCCAGCACGCCTGCGGCGCCCATGGCGTCCACGTCAAAGTTGTTGTAGCCCACGGCCATGTTGGCGCAAATGCGCAACTCTGGGCAGGCCGCCAGCAAAGTGGCGTCGATGCGCTCGCTGCCGGTGGTGAAAGCCCCCACCTTGCCTTGCAGGCGGGCGATCAACTCGGCCTGCGGCCAAGGGGCGTCACCGGGGTTGACCTCTACCTCGAAGTACTGCTCCAGGTAGGCAATGGTGGCGGGGAATACCTTGCGGGCGACCAGAATTTTGGGTTTGGACATCGTTTTAGAACCAAATAAAAGTCATCAACACAAATAGCGGCAGCAACACCGCGCCCGACCACGCCATGTAGCCAAAGAAGCTGGGCATACGCACGCCGCGCTCCTCGGCAATCGCCTTGACCATCATATTGGGCGCGTTGCCGATGTAGCTGTTGGCCCCCATGAAGACCGAGCCTGCCGACACCGCTGCCAGCGTGGGTGCCAGGGCGGTCATCAGCGTGTGCGCGTCACCGCCCGCCGTGTTGAAGAACACCAGGTAGGTGGGCGCGTTGTCCAGAAACGAGCTCAAAGCGCCCGAGGCCCAGAAGTACATCGCCGGGTCGGGCTGGCCATCGGGCCGGGTGACAGCGGCCACCACCGCGCCAAACGGCCCCTGCAAGCCCGCACGCAGCATGGCGATGACCGGGATGATGGTCAGGAAGATGCCCGCAAACAGCTTGGCCACCTCCAGCATCGGCCCCCAGCTGAACTGGTTGTTGGCGTGCACCGGGCCGGGCGTGAGGCGCAGCGACAGCAGGGTGACCGCGATCAGCCCCGCATCGCGCACCAGCCCCGGCAGCCCTACTTCGGCCCCGGCGATATGGAACACCACGGGCGACTTCCACAACCCACTGAGCAGCACCAGCCCCAGCACCGCCAGCAGCAGCACGAAATTCACTGCGCCGTCAAAGCCCACGCGCGGCGTGTCCGGCGTGGGGTCCACCGGTGTCACGCCTTCCTGGCGGTAGTAGTAACTGTCAATCACCCACAGCAGCGCCAGCAAGGCGGCAACCAGAAACAGCGTGGGCTGCCACAGGTGGCCCACGGTCCAGAAAAAGTCCACCCCCTGCAGAAAGCCCAGAAACAGCGGTGGGTCGCCCAGCGGCGTGAGCGCGCCGCCCGCGTTGGACACCACGAAGATGAAGAACACCACCACATGCGCCTTGTGCACCCGGTTGTCGTTGGCGCGGACCAGCGGGCGCAGCATCAGCATGGACGCCCCGGTCGTGCCCATCACGCTGGCCAGCGCCGCGCCGATGGCCAGCAGCGCCACATTCAGCCCCGGGCTGCCGTGCAGGTTGCCCCGGATGTAGATGCCCCCCGCCACGGTGTACAGCGCCACCAGCAGGATGATGAACGGCAGGTATTCGGCCAGCAGCGCATGCACCAGGCTGCCCGCCGCCAGCGCCGGGCCGAATACCCAGGCGCAGGGCAGCAAAAAGGCCAGCGCCCAGGCCGCGGTGAGCTTGCCAAAGTGGTGGTGCCAAAAGGTGGGGACCAGCAAGGGACACAGCGCGATGGACAGCAGCACCCCGGCAAACGGCACGCCCCACAGGGGGGACAACTGGCTACCATCCAGCCCGGAGGCCATGGCCCAACCCGGCACCAGCGCAGCCAACAAACACACAATCGACTTCATACAGGGGTCTCAATCTCAAAAACTTGGCGTAAATAGGCGATGTACTTCACGTCCTCGCACATGGTTTTGCCGGGGGAGTCGGACAACTTGGCCACCGGCTGGCCGTTGCAGTGCACCATCTTGATGACGATTTGCAACGGCACGTGGTCGGGTGGGTCGCCCAGGTCGTTGGTCAGGTTGGTGCCGATACCAAAGGCCAGCAGGCAGCGACCGCGAAACTGCTGGTACAGCGCGATGGTGCGCGGTACGGTCAGGCCGTCGCTGAAGATCAGCGTTTTGGTCAACGGGTCCACCCGGTTGGCCTTGTAGTGGGCCAGCAGCCGCTCGCCCCAGTCAAACGGGTCGCCGCTGTCGTGCCGCGCGCCGTCGAACAGCTTGCAGAAATACATGTCGAAGTCGCGCAAAAAAGCATCCATGCCGTACACGTCGCTCAGGGCAATGCCCAGGTCGCCCCGGTACTCCTTGGCCCACATCTCAAAGCCGAACACCTGGCTGTCGCGCAGCCGTGGACCCAGGGCTTGGCAGGCCTGCAGGTATTCGTGGGCCATGGTGCCCAACGGGGTGAGCCCTAATTTCATAGCAAACAACACATTGCTGGTGCCCGCGAATTGCCCGTTTGGCCCCACACCCAAGCGGGCCACCAGCACCCGCAGCACCTCTTCGTGCCAGGCCTTGCTGAAGCGGCGGCGGGTGCCGTAGTCGGCAATCTTCAGCTCGGCCAGCCCGTCGCCGCGCAGCTGGGCGATCTTGGCGTCCAGCCGCTGGCGGCCTTCTACAAAGTGGGGCACGGGCTGGGTGTTGCGAAAGTAGACCTCGTTGATGATGGCCAGCACCGGAATTTCGAACGGAATCACGTGCAGCCACGGCCCCTCGATGGCGATGTCGATCTCGCCCGTGGGAAGCGGGGTGACGGTGATGTACTTTTCATTCAGCTGGAACAGCCCCAGAAAGTCCACAAAGTCGCTTTTGATAAAGCGCATGGAGCGCAGATAGGCCAGCTCGGCCGCCTGAAAGCGCAGGCTGCACAGCGAGCGGATCTCGTCCCGAATCTCGGCCACGAACGGGGCCAGTTGCACACCCGGGTTGCGGCATTTAAAGCGGTACTGCACCTGCGCCGCCGGGAACTGGTGCAGCACGACCTGCATCATGGTGAACTTGTAGAGGTCGGTGTCGAGCAGGCTGGTAATGATCATTTAAAAGTGCCCAGAAGCAGACTTTGCACCGGGGTGGCGCAGTGGGGAGAGGCGGCGGCGGACAAAGTGTAGGGGATAGGCCGCGCCGGGCGTGGCGGCGTCTGCGCAAGGGGGGCGGTGGCCCGGCAAGCAGCGGGGCAAGCACTATTATTTTCATAGCTTTTTGCGCACGCTCCATATGCGCCAGAGGCCTTTTTAATGCCTAAAAAATGAAAACCATGGGTGCATAAAAGTACCACTATTTTGTCAATTTCTTAGGGTTTCCGATAACTAAAGCAACTTGATTTAGTAAGTCTGGCCCGGCTATAGTTCACTGCCAGCGTGCAATTCCGCACACCCCTTTGGCACCCGCTGCAACCGAACGCTTCGTTCACCCTAGGAGACAACATGAAAAAATCCACCGTGACTCTGGCCCTGACGGCCCTGGCCTTTGCCGCTACCAGCGCCTGCGCCGCCGAGCCCGTGATTGGCCTGATCACCAAGACCGAGACCAACCCGTTCTTCGTGAAGATGAAGGAAGGTGCCCAGGCCGAGGCCAAGAAAATGGGTGCCAAGCTGTTGAGCGCCGCAGGCAAGGCCGACGGCGACAACGCAGGCCAAGTCACCGCCATCGAGAACATGATTGCCGCCGGTGCCAAGACCATTCTGATCACCCCCAACGATTCCAAGGCCATCCTGCCCAGCATCAAAAAGGCCCAGGCACAAGGCGTGATGTTCATCGCACTGGACAGCCCGACCGACCCCGTGGAAGGCACTGACGCCCTGTTTGCCACCGACAACTACAAGGCCGGCATCCTGATCGGCCAGTACGCCAAGACCGCCATGGCTGGCAAGCCCGTGAAGATCGCCACGCTGGACCTGTTCCCTGGCCACCCCGTGGGCGCACAGCGCCACAACGGCTTCCTGTCCGGCTTTGGCCTGGCAGCGGCCGATGCCAAGAGCAACGAACTGTCCAAGACCGCTGAAGTGGTGTGTATGGCCGACAGCTTTGGCGACCGCGCCAAGGGCCAGACCGCGATGGAAAACTGCCTGCAAAAGAACCCCGACATCAACCTGGTCTACACCATCAACGAACCCGCTGCAGCTGGTGCCTTCCAGGCGCTGAAGGCCGCTGGCAAGGAAAAGGGCGTGATGATCGTGTCGGTGGACGGCGGCTGCGACGGCATTAAGAACGTCAAGGCAGGCATGATCGCCGCCACCTCGCAGCAGTACCCGCTGAAGATGGCCTCTATGGGCGTGGCCGCAGGCGTGGCTTTTGCCAAGGACGGCAAAAAGGTCTCGGGCTACACCGACACCGGCGTGACCCTGATCACCGACCACCCACAAAAGGGCGTGGACAGCAAGGACACCAAGGTCGGCATGGACCTGTGCTGGGGTAACAAGTAAGCACCCAGCGCCACACACGCACCGTCAACCCCGCGCAGGCGGGGTTCCAGTGAGCGCCGTACTGGATTCCCGCATGCGCGGGAATGACGGGACATTCGGGGCACCCGGTCACACAGGTGCCCTACTCCCTTTAACCTTTTTCCAAGAACCACCATGTCCAGCATCAAAGAAAAACTCCCT
>CANFZJ010000278.1 GCA_947451445.1 Comamonadaceae bacterium | reverse complement strand
CAGGATGGTGGCTGCGGCGTAGATGGAGGGGTTTACCCCGCGCCGGGCGTAGCCAAAGATGACCTGCGGCAAGGTGGTGACGCCAGGGCCGGAGAGGAATTCGGAGATCACCACGTCGTCGAACGACAGGGTGAAAGTCAGCATCCAGGCCGCCACCAGCGACGGTGCGATGTTGGGCAGCGTGACCAAGAAGAACACCTGGAACGGGCGGCAGCCCAGGTCCATGGCCGCCTCTTCGATGCTGCGGTCCATCTCGCGCAGACGGCCCGCCAGCACCACGGTGGCGTAGGCCATGCCCAGCAGGGTGTGGCCCAGCACGATGGTGACGGCGCCCCGGTCGGGCCAGCCGATGGCGCGCTGGATGGACACCATCAGCAGCAGCAGCGACAGGCCGATGATCACCTCGGGCATCACCAGCGGCGCGCTGACCAGACCGGCAAACAGGGTGCGGCCCTTGAAGTGGACGTAGCGCACCAACACAAAGGCGGCAAACGCGCCCAGGATGGTGGATGCCGTGCCGGTAATCACCGCCACCTTGAGCGACAAAAAGAAACCGTCTACCAGCCGTGAATCGCCTAGCAGCGCGGTGTACCAGCGGGTGGAAAACCCGGTGAACACGCCGTCTTGCCGCGTGCTGTTGAAGGAAAAAAGGATCAGGAAGAACAGCGGCAGGTACAGAAAAAGGTACACGGCGGCCAGCCAGAAGCGGCCAAAGTAGGTGAATACAAAGCGCTTCATCATGCTTCCTTGGGCGCGTTGGCGGCGTCGGCGTAGCGGTTGTAAATAGCCATGGGCACCAGGATGAACAAGATCATCACCACCGCCAGCGCGCTGGCACGGGGCCAGTTGTTGCTGCTGAACATTTCGTCCCACACCACACGGCCGATCATCAGGTTTTCGGCCCCGCCCAGCAGCGACGGGATGACGAATTCGCCCACCGCCGGAATGAACACCAGCATCGAGCCCGCGATGATGCCCGCCTTGCTCAGCGGCACGGTGATGAGCCAGAACGCGCTCCACGGCGACGCGCCCAGGTCGTGGGCGGCCTCCAGCAGGCGAAAGTCCATCTTCACCAAGTTCGCGTACAGCGGCAGGATCATGAACGGGCAGTACACATAGGTCATGCCGACCAGCATGGAGACATCGGTGTAGAGCATCTGGATAGGCTCGTGGATGACGCCCAGCCATAGCAGCAGGTTGTTCAGCACGCCCTGGTCGGCCAGGATGCCCTTCCAGGCATAGACGCGCAGCAGGAAGGAGGTCCAGAACGGCAGCATCACCATCATCAGCAAAGCGGGCTGGATGGTGGCCTTGGCGCGGGCGATGAAATAGGCAAACGGGTAGCTGATGCACAGGCACAGCACGGTGGTCCAGAAGGCGTATTTGAGCGAGGTGGCATAGGCCTCGATGTAGATGGTCTGGCCCCACACCATCTGGCCGTCGTCATTGGGCTCGCCAAAGATGGACAGGTAGTTCTGGTACTTCAGCACGATGTGCCACACGCCTTGGGCGGCCGTGACCAGCGCGGCAAACGGGTCGAGGCCATCGCCCATGTCGGTGATGCTGATGCGCAGCAAGATCAAAAACGGCGCAACGAAGAAGATGGCCAGCCACAAATAGGGCACGCCAATCACAAAGCGCGCGCCGGGCAGCAAACGGGTCCAGTGGGGGAGTTGCATGGTCGGACCCTCTCAGGTGGTCAGGGTGACGGGGGCGGCGGTGTCCCACCAGAAGAACACCCGGTCGTCCCAGGTGATGTTGCTGTTGTCGTGGCGGCTTTGGTTGGCTTCGGTCACCTTGACGCGGCGGCCCCCGGCCATTTCGACGATGTAGGAGCTGTAGCTGCCGAAATAGGCGATTTCGCGCACCGTGCCATGAAACAGGTTGACGCTGACATCGGCAGGTTTGTCCTTGGCAATCTGGATTTTCTCGGGCCGCACGGCGACTGCCAGCGGCATGCCCAGCGTGCCGCTGATGCCGTGGCCGATGTGCACCACGCCTTGCTCGGTGGTGACCTCGCAGCGGTCGGGTTCGTCCAGGCTGAGGTGGCCGTCAAACAGATTGATGTTGCCGATGAAGTCGGCCACAAAACGGTTGGCCGGATGTTCGTACACCTCCTTGGGCGTGCCCACCTGCAGCACTTTGCCCTTGCTCATCACGGCGATGCGTGAGGCCATGGTCATGGCCTCTTCCTGGTCATGGGTGACCATGACCACGGTCACGCCGACCGATTCGATGATGTTGACCAGCTCGAACTGGGTGCGCTCGCGCAGCTTTTTATCCAGCGCGCCCAGGGGTTCGTCCAGCAGCAAGAGCTGCGGTTTTTTGGCCAGACTGCGCGCCAAGGCCACGCGTTGCTGCTGGCCGCCAGACAGCTGGTGCGGCTTGCGCTTGGAAAAATCGGTGAGCTGCACCAGGTTCAGCATCTCATCGACCCGGGTTTTGATCTGGGCACTGGGCATGCCCTCGCGCTTGAGGCCAAAGGCGATGTTGTCCCAGATGTTGAGGTGCGGAAACAGCGCGTACGACTGGAACATCATGTTGATAGGCCGCTCGTAGGGCGGCATTTTGGCGATGTCCACGCCGTTCAGAATCACCTGGCCTGCGCTGGGCGTTTCAAACCCGGCCAGCATGCGCAGCAAGGTGGATTTGCCGCAGCCGGAGCTGCCCAGCAGCGCAAAAATCTCGCCCTTTTGGATGGACAGAGTGACGTTGTCCACAGCGGCTACGCCGTCAAAGCGCTTGACCAAATTTTCGGTACGCAGAAATCCATCTTGGCGTGGTTTTGGCGAGTTCATGGGCGGGAATCCCTACAGACAGAAACAAATGAAAAAGCTGTGCACCACCTGACTTAGACGGTGCACAGCTTGGGGGCTTCAAGGCAAATTACTTGCTTTTCTTGAACAGCGTGTAGACGTTGCTCATCGACTCGCGGGTTTCGTTGCTCAGGCTGGTGGGCGACACCATTTTGGCCATGTTGTCGGCATCGACAAAGATGGTTTTATCGCCGGCCAGCTCAGGCTTGACCTTGTCCACGCTGGCCTTGTTGGCGGTGGGGTAGCTGAGTTCGTTGGTCAGCGACGCCGACACCTCGGGGCGCAAGAAGTAGTCCATGAAAATCATGGCGTTGTTCGGGTGCTGCGCGTCTTTGGGGATGGCCAGGTTGTCAAAGAAGATCAGGCCACCGTTTTTGGGCAGCAGCACTTCGATGTCGTTACCGTTCTTGTTTTCGGCCGCACGCGCCTTGGCGATGTTCAGGTCACCCGCCCAGCCCAGGGCCACGCAGGCTTTGCCACCGGCCATGTCGTCGATCATGGTGCTGGAGAACAAGCGAATGTCCTTGCGCACCTTGGCCAGCATCGCGCCAGCGGCCTTGTGGTCGGCTGCGTCGGCGGAGTACGGGTTTTTGTCCAGGTAGTGCAGCGCGGGCGGAATCACCTCGGTGGGCGAATCCAGGTAGGCAATGCCGCACGATTTGAGCTTGGCGGTGTAGGTGGGGTTGAACACCAGGTCCCAGGCGTTGTCGGGCAGCGGGGTGGAGCCCAGCGCCTTGGCAACTTTGGCCTTGTTGATGGCCACGGTGGTGTAGCTCCAGGCCCAGGGAAAGATGTAGTCGTTGCCGGGGTCCACATTGGCCACCTTGGCCATGATGGTGGGGTCCAGGTTGGCCAAATTAGGAATCTTGCTTTTGTCCAGCTTCATCAGCAGGCCAGCGTCGATTTGCGACTTGGCGAACACTGCGCCGGGCACCACGATGTCAAAACCGCTGTTGCCCGCCACCAGCTTGGCTTGCAGGCCTTCGTTGTTTTCAAAGGTCTGGTAGTTGACCTTGATGCCGGTTTCTTTCTCGAAGTTGGCCACCATGTCGGCCGCAATGTAGTCGGGCCAGTTGTACACGTTCAACACCTTTTCTTCGGTGTTGGCAGGTGGCGCAGCAGGTGCCGAGGCCACGGGTGCAGGCGCGGGGGCGGCTGCAGCAGGGGCTTCTTCTTTCTTGCCACAAGCGGCCAGCATGAGGGCTGACAACGCGACGACCAGTGTTTGCTTTTTCATACTGCTCAAAACTCCAGAAAAATGGGTGGATGGTGACCGGGAAAGATTGTAGGCAGCTATTGAACGTGCCCGGCGGCCTTGAGTTCCTGCCAAGTCAGGTTCAGGCATAGCAAGATCAGCGCCACCAGCTCGTCGATTTGCGCGTGCGTCATCACCAGCGGCGGGGCAATGATCATGCGGTCGCCCACGGCGCGCATCACCAGGCCGTTGGCAAAGCAGTGCTTGCGGCACAGCATGCCGACCGACAGGCTGGGGTCAAAGCGCTCATGGGTGCGCTTGTTTTTAACCAGCACCAGCCCGGCGACAAAGCCACAGCTCTCGGCGCTGGCGACCAGCGGGTGCTCGTTCAGTTCGGCGTATTTGCGTGCCAGGTAGGGGCCGGTATCGGTGCGTACCCGCTGCGGCAGCTGCTCGCGCTCCATGATGTCCAGATTGGCCAGCGCCACCGCGCAAGCTACCGGGTGGCCGCTGTAGGTGTAGCCGTGGTTGAACTCGCCGCCCTTGTCAATCAGCACCTGGGCCACGCGGTCGCCCACCATCACGCCACCCAGCGGGATGTAGCCACTGGTAACACCTTTT
>CANFZJ010000277.1 GCA_947451445.1 Comamonadaceae bacterium | reverse complement strand
GGAAAACCCAATGGTGAGGCGGGATTGGATACCGAGTCTATGGAGCATGGCTTGTAATTCTCGGAAGGATGGGGTGAGCCTGGAACCCGCACCAAGGTGCTGGCTAATGTGACTTAATGTTACGACAGATGGGCGCTGCTCTTCAGTAAGTCAGCGTCTGCTTCTTGTCTTTTGAAGTTGCGCAGGGTACAGGGGGTGCTATTTTATTTGTAGCAATCTGCGCAGCTACTGTCTGCGTTAGAAACTTGTTTTGTCTAAAAATTCGACCGGTGACCGGCTTGTGCCAGCAGCGTTTGCAGCGCCTCCAGCGGCAGCGGTTTGGACAGCAGGTAGCCTTGGAACTGGTCGCACCCGTGGGCGCACAGCATGTCGAACTGGGCCTGGTTTTCCACGCCTTCGGCCACCACGGTCTTGCGCAGGTTTTGGCATAGGCTGACCACGGCGCGGGCGATCATGGCCACGTCTTCAAGCTGCTCCATGTCGGTGATCAACGAGCGGTCGATCTTGATAGTGTCCAGCGGCAGGTGGCGCAGATAGGACAGCGACGAGTAGCCGGTGCCAAAGTCGTCCATGGCCACCTTGAAGCCCAGGGTCTTGAACGCGGTGAGCGTGCTGATGGCCCGCGCGCTGTCGTCCAGAAACACGCCTTCGGTGATCTCCAGCTCCACCTGGTCGGTGGGCAGGCCGCTTTGCTGTACCAGGGCATGCACCCATTCGACCAGGTCGTCGGTCAAAAACAGCTTGGCCGACAGGTTGACGGCCAGCGTCAACACGGGCTGGCCGGGCAGGGCGCTCCATGCGGCGGCAGCGGCAAAGGCCTGGCGCAGCACAGCCTCGGTCAGCTCGCGGATGAGCCCGGTTTCTTCGGCGATGGGGATGAAGCGGTCGGGCCCCACCGTGCCGCAGCTGACGCTGCGCCAGCGCGCCAGTGCCTCGACGCCGACCATTTCGCGCTGCGCGTTGAACTTGGGCTGGTAGACCACGCTGAACTCGTTTTGCTCCAGCCCGTAGCGCATGGCGGTGGCCAGGTTGAGCCGCTCGTCGGCTATTTTGTTCAGCTCAGGGGTGAAGAACTGGAAGTTGTTGCGGCCCCGCTCCTTGGCGGCGTACATCGCCACATCGGCGTGCTTGAGCAGGCTTTGCGCGTCTGTGCCGTCTTGTGGGTACAGCGCCACGCCCATGCTGGCCCCGACCTGGAATTCACGCCCCAGCAGGCTGACGGGTTGGTTGACCTGCTTGAGCACGCGCTGCAGGTGGGCGATGACGGTGCTGGCGCGAAAGTGCTCGTTCAGCAGTAGCACAAACTCGTCGCCACTGTGCCGGGACACCGTGTCGCTGCTGCGCACGCTGCTGCGCATGCGCTGGGCAATTTCGACCAGCAGCTGGTCGCCTACGTCGTGGCCCAGGCTGTCGTTGATCAGCTTGAAGTGGTCCAGGTCAATGAATACCACGGCCAGAAAGTGGCCCATGCGCTCGGCATGGTCGATGGCCGGGCCGATGCGGTCGCGCAGCAGGTTGCGGTTGGCCAGGCCGGTCAGGCCGTCGTAGTTGGCCTGGCGTTCCAGCTGTTCGAGCTGGCTGCGGCGCTCGGTAATGTCTTGCACCGTGCCTTCAAAGCAAATGAATTCGCCATTGCTTTTGCGCACGCTGTGGGCGTTTTCAGAAATCCAGATGCGGGAGCCGTCGCGCCGGTAGACCTCGGACTCGAAGTTGCTTATTTCGCCATAGGCGGCCATCAGCTTTTGGAAGCGTTCGCGCCGCTGCGGCTGCACGTACAGACGGCGTTCGATGTCGGACAGGTCGGTAATCAGCGCGCTCGGGCTGTCGTAGCCGTACAGCCGGGCCAGCGCGGGGTTGGCCGACAGGTAGCGGCCGTCTTGCGTGGTCTGGAAGATGCCCTCCCGCGCATGCTCAAAAATCTGCCGGTAGCGCAGCTCGGCATGGGCCAGGGCTTCCAGCGTGACATGGGTCTCGGTTACATCTTCGATAAAGCCTTCCAGCACCTGCTGCCCGGCCTCGTCCACCACCATGGTGCCTTGTTCCTTGACGCGGCGGATGTCGCCGTTGCGGGTGGTGATGGCGTAATGCACGGTAAAGCGCTGCCCCTGGGCGATGGCCGCGGTGATCTCCTGGCGTACCCGCAGCCGGTCGTCCGGGTGGGTCAGCTGCTCCCAGGAGGTGTCTTGGTTGTCCAGCAGTGCCGAGGCCACGTAGCCGGTCAAGCGCAGGCAGCCCTGGCTGACGAAGCGCATGGTCCAATTGCGGTCCAGCAGGCAGCGGTAGGCCATGCCTTCCAGGTTGTTGACCAGGGTGTCCAGCACCCGTTGCAGGTTGACGGGGCGGTCGAGGCGGGTGCTGGTGTGGTGCGACGGGGGAGTGGTAAATGCAGGGTTCACAGGGGTGTCGGCGGTGGCTGTACTGCGCTTGCTATATTATTTATAGCTGGTTAAGCAATGTGGATGTGCGCTAGCTTCACTTATCATCCATTGTAATTGTGAATACCAGATTGCGCACCATTCTGTGCACTGGTTTTGTGCGTTGCACCAATTTAGACCAAAAGGTCGGCCACATCCAGCATGCGCTGGGCCACTTCCACCAGTTTCAGACTTTTGTCCATGGCGGCCTTGCGCAGCCGGTCATAGGCTTCTTTTTCGCTCAGGCCCTGGCGCTGCATCAGTAGGCCCTTGGCCCGGTCGATCACCTTGCGGTTGTGTAGTTCGGCCTTGTGCCCGTCGCGTTCTTCACGGGTGGTGGCCAGCTCCTGGCGCAGCGCTTGTTCGTGCTCGAACCGGGCCATCGCCACGTCCAAAATGGGGCGGATGCGGTCCGCCGATAGGCCCGCCACGATGTAGGCCGACACCCCGGCCGCCACGGCGTCCTTGACGTGCGAGGTATCACCGTCATTGGTGAACATGACGATGGGGCGGCGCGCATCGCGGGTGGCCACCACCACGTGTTCCAGCGCGTCGCGGGCGTCGCTCTCGGCGTCCACGATCACCATGTCGGGCTGCAGCTGGGCCAGCCGTTCGGTCAAAAAGCTGTCGGCGGGCAGCACCGCCACCAGGTTGTAGCTGTTCTCCAGCAGGCCAATGCGCAGCGCACGCGAGCGTTCGGCCTGCAGCAGGGCGTGTTCGTCGGCGCTGTCCAGTACGTCCAGGTCGGGGGCAATCACCACAATGCGCAGGGCTTCATTCATGCGCGGGATGCCGCAAGATTTGCGCCAAGCCAAGGGATGCGTACCATCTGGCTTATGCAAAACCCCATACTTTCAGACTTGCAAGCGGCCCTGGCCTGCCAGCGCGCAGCCTGCTTGGCGCAGGGCATTCCCAGTCTGGCCGAGCGCCGGGCCGACTTGCGCACGCTGCAGCGCTTCATCCGCGAAAACCAACAGGCGCTGTGCGATGCGGTCAGCGCCGACTACGGCCATCGTTCGCAGCATGAAACCCAGCTGCTGGAGCTGTACCCTGCCATCGACGGTATCGACCAGATCCAAAAGCAGCTGAGCCGCTGGATGCGCCCGCAGCGCCGCCCGGTGGACCGCAGGGTGTTTCTGACCGCCCGCAACCGCGTACTGCCCCAGCCGCTGGGGGTGGTGGGGGTCATCGTGCCGTGGAACTTTCCGCTCAACCTGAGCCTGGTGCCGCTGGCCAGCATCTTCGCGGCGGGCAACCGGGCCATGGTCAAGATGAGTGAAAACTCGCGCCACCTGGCGCGGCTGCTAATTGACCGCATGCCCGCCTACTTTTCCCCCGAAAAGCTGCAGTTTTTTGACGAAACCGGGGGTGTGGGGGTGGCGTTCTCACAGCTAAAGCTAGACCACCTGCTGTTCACCGGCTCGGGTGCTACGGGGCGTGCGGTGATGGCTGCGGCAGCCCAGAACCTGTGCCCGGTGACGTTGGAGCTGGGCGGCAAGTCGCCAGCGGTGGTGTGCGACGACTTCCCGTTGCGCACCGCTGCCGAGCGGATTCTGTACGTCAAGTACTTGAACGCCGGGCAGATTTGCACCACGGTAGACCACCTCTGGCTGCCGCAGCACAAGGTGGACGCGTTTGTGCAGCTGGCCCGCGAGATCGTGCCCCGCTACTACCCTAATTTGGACAGCCCGGACTACACCTCCATCATCGACCAGCGCGCCTTTGACCGGCTGGTTGCGGCGCGCGACGAAGCCGTGCAGGGCGGGGCCACGCTGGTGCCGCTGCTGCCCGGCCCGCAAACCGACCCGGCCCGGCGCCGCATCGCACCGGCCTTGCTGCTCAACGTGCCGGATGGCTGCGCGTTGCTGGAACATGAAATCTTCGGCCCGCTGCTGCCGGTGCGTGGCTACACCGCGCTGGACAGCGTGGTCGCCCAGATCCACGCCGCGGACCGCCCGCTGGCGTTTTACCCCTTTAGCCACGATGCGCGCCTGGTGCAGAGGCTGCTGGACCAGGTGATGTCCGGCGGCGTGACGGTGAACGACGCCTTGTTCCACGTCGGCCAGCACGGCCTGCCGTTTGGCGGCGTGGGGGCGTCCGGCATGGGGCATTACCACGGGGAGGAGGGGTTCAACACTTTCTCCAAGCTGCGCCCGGTGTTCTACCAGGCGCGCTGGAGTGCGTTGAAGCTCATGCGTCCACCGTATGGCCGGGTGATCGACCGGGCACTGG
>CANFZJ010000276.1 GCA_947451445.1 Comamonadaceae bacterium | reverse complement strand
GCCGGGGCGATGGACATGGACAAAGCCGAGCGCGACATCCGCCGCAAGGAAGGCATCATCTACAGCATGACCCCGCTGGAGCGCCGCAAGCCCGACCTCATCAAAGCCACCCGCAAACGCCGCATCGCCGCCGGTGCCGGGGTGCAGGTGCAAGAGGTGAATCGCATGCTCAACGAGTTCGGCCAGATGCAGGACATGATGAAGAAGATGAAGGGCGGCGGCATGATGAAAATGATCAAGCGCATGGGTGGCATGAAGGGCATGCCGAAGATGCCGTTTTGAGCGTTGCTATTTAATGGATAGCTGGTTGCGCAGGTGGAATGTGCGCTGGGGGCTGATTTGGCTTGATTAGCTGCGACCGCCATTCCCGCCTTCGCGAGAATGGCGGTCGTCTGAGGCAGGTATCTAATTAAGCCAAATCGGCCCCCATCGCATATAGAGTCTGCACAAGCAGCTCTACTATTTATAGCGATTCGGCTCAGGCCAACTTAAACACACTCACCTGCTGTGACAGCCTGTCGGCCTGGTTGCGCATGGACTCCGCTGCCGACGCGGCTTCTTCCACCAGGGCGGCGTTTTGCTGGGTGACGCCGTCCATGGCCGAGATGGCGACGTTGATTTCGTCAATGCCTTGCGACTGGTCCTGGCTGGCGGCGGCGAT
Source organism: Comamonadaceae bacterium (assembly GCA_947451445.1). GTDB lineage: Bacteria > Pseudomonadota > Gammaproteobacteria > Burkholderiales > Burkholderiaceae_C > Rhodoferax_B. Next base: position 4,005 of record CANFZJ010000276.1, on the reverse strand, counting down.
TTCGCCAATGATGTCGGTGACGCGTTTCACGCTTTGCACCACCTCGGTCATGGTGGCTCCGGCGTCGTTGACCAGCCGGGTGCTGTGCTCCACGTTTTCGACCGAGTGGTTGATCAGCGTCTTGATCTCTTTGGCTGCTGCTGCCGAGCGCTGGGCCAGGTTGCGCACCTCGCTGGCCACCACCGCAAAGCCCCGGCCTTGTTCGCCCGCACGGGCGGCTTCCACGGCGGCGTTCAGCGCCAGGATGTTGGTCTGGAAGGCGATGCCGTCGATGACGCCGATGATGTCCACGATCTTGGTGGACGACGCGTTGACCGAGCCCATCGTGCCCACAATCTGGTCCACCACATCGCCGCCCTTGACGGCCACGCTGGACGCAGTGGCCGCCAGCATGCTGGCGTGGCGCGCGTTTTCGGCAGTTTGCTTGACCGTGTGGGTTAACTGGGCCATGGAGGCGGCGGTTTTCTCCAGCGACGCGGCCTGCTGCTCGGTACGCACCGACAGGTCGTTGTTGCCCGCTGCAATCTCGCTGGAGGCCGACGCAATCGCATCCGTGCCGGAGCGGACCTCGCCCACGATATGGGCAATGCTGTCGCGCATGGCGTGGATGGCGTGCAGCAGGCTGTGGTTGTCGCCCGGCTGCAGCGCGATGGGCACGGACAGGTCGCCCTGGGCCATGTGCCCGGTGATGTTGGCCGCGTAGTCGGGTTCGCCGCCCAGCTGCCCGGTCAGGCTGCGGGCGATCAGGACGCCCATGCCCAGCAACACCGCCAGCAGGGCCAAGGTGGCCAGGCCAAACGAGATGACACGGCCCTGGATGGCCGCATCCACCGTGTCTACATACACCCCAGAGCCGATGATCCAGCCCCAGGGCGCAAAGCCTTTGACATACGACACCTTGGGCATCGGGACGTCATTACCGGGCTTGGCAAACATATAGGGCACAAACCCCGCGCCGTCGGCTTTGACCACGTTGACCATCTCGACAAAATGGTGCTTACCCGTGGGGTCTTTGGCCTCGGTGAGGTTTTTGCCCTCCAGATCGGGTTTGATGGGGTGCATCACCATCACCGGCTGCATGTCTTGGACCCAGACATAGTTGCTGCTGTCGTAGCGCATCACCTTGAGGGCTGCCATGGCCATTTTTTGTGCCTCTGCGTCGGTGGCCTTGCCCTGGGCCACCATGCCGTGGTACGTGGCGACCAGGCTGTGTGCCGTCTCGACCACCTGGCGCACGCTGCTTTTGCGCTCCTCCAGGATGAGGTTGCGCTCGGAGAACAAAAACACCGATGCCATCAGCACCAGCCCGAGCAGCGCGCCAAAGTTCAGCAGCGCCAGCCGTTTGGAGATACCCATTGAACGTAAACCGTTGTGGACCATGGCGAACTTTCAGTCAGCAAGGGCGTAGCAAACGCGCAGCCCCTTAGCGTGTCGACAGTGTCTATGAATCTGCGCATCGGCAGGCTAGGGTATGTCCTAGTTTTTGCTATCAAATAAATAGCGTTATCCGCTGATTAGCTCTGGCTAGTGGCTATTTTGGTGCATGGTATGCGCCGTAAAATCTGCGCATGGTTTCTGCCGCTCCTGTTTCCCGCCCACTGTGCACCGCGTGCCTGCGCCCCCTGCGCAGCTGCCTGTGCCACTGGGTGACGCCGACGGCGAACCGGGTGCAGGTGCTGGTACTGCAGCACCCGCTAGAGGTGCACCAGGCCAAGGGCAGCGCCCGGCTGCTGCACCTCAGCCTGCCGCGCAGCCAGTTGCAGGTGTGCGAAACGTTGACCGATGCCGCGCTGCTGGCCGCCCCGCCCGCGCACACCATCCTGCTTTACCCCCATACGCCCGAAGACGCCGCACTCGGCCTGCTGCCCCCGGCGCCGCTGGCCCCCGCCGCCCTGCAAGACCCCGCGCAGATCCGCCTGGTGGTGCTGGACGGCACCTGGCGCAAAAGCCGCAAGATGCTCTACCAAAGCCCCTTGCTACAACAACTGCCGCGCCTGCCGCTGGTCGATGTGCCGCCGTCGCGCTACGCCATCCGCAAAGCGCAGCGGCCGCACCAACTGTCCACCCTGGAAGCCACCTGCGCCGCGCTGGCCCAGTTGGAGGGCGATGCAGAGCGCTACCAGCCGCTGCTGGCGGCGTTTGACGGGTTTGTGGCGCAGCAGGCGGGATTCGTAAGGCGCTATTGATTCAGTAGCTGTCGCTGCAGATGCCGTATGCGCTAGCTGCACTTTTTATATGCAGATTCAAATCCCCAGCGGGTCCACATCAATCGCCCACCGTATCAGCCCCTTGGCCTCCGGCTGGCTGCGGGTGGCGCGCAGCACGGCTTGCCAGGTGGCCAGGAAGCGCTGCAAGGCTTGGCGTGACGGGCTTTCCACCAGCATCTGGGCGCGCTCCACGTTGGCGACGCGCTGTACGCCCATGGGGACGGCGGGGTAGAGGGTGACGCGGCCTACGTCGGGCACGTCGCAGGCGGCGGCGCTGGCCAGCGTCAAGAAGGCCTGGGCGGCTTCTTGGGTGCGGGCCTCAGAACGGACCAGGGCCTGGTGGCTGAAGGGGGGCATGCCGGCCACGCGGCGTTCGTCCAGCTGGCTTTGGGCAAAGGCGGGGTAGTCGTGGGCGCGCAGCGCGGCGAAAAGCGGGTGTTGCGGGTGCTCGGTTTGCAGCCACATTTCGCTGCTCAGACTGTGGGCGGCGTCGCGGCCAGCGCGGCCCCCGGCTTGCATCAGCAGCGCAAACAGGCGCTCGGGCGCGCGGAAGTCGCTGGAGAACAGCGCGCCGTCGGTGTTGATGGCGGCGACCAGGGTGATGCGGCGAAAGTCGTGGCCTTTGGCGATCATCTGGGTGCCCACCAGCACGTCCACCGCGCCGCTGTGGACGTCGGCCAGCTGGGTTTCCAGCGACCCCTTGGCCTTGGTGCTGTCGGCGTCGATGCGTGCCACCACCACCGGGCCTCCGTCGGGGCGGCGCACGTTGGCGAGTAGCTCGGCCAGGTGTTCTTCAAGCCGCTCGGTGCCGCGGCCGACGGGGGCGATGTCGGGGTTGCCGCAGCTGGGGCAGGCGCGTGGCACGGGCTCGGCAAAGCCGCAGTGGTGGCAGCGCAGGCTGCGGTCTATTTTGTGGAACACGCGGTAGGCGCTGCAGTGCGGGCATTCGCTCTTCCATTCGCAGCTGCCGCAGGCCAGCACCGGGGCGTAACCGCGCCGGTTCAAAAACACCATGCTTTGCTCGCCGCGCGCGATGCGTTGCTGGATGGCGGCCAGCAGCGGGGGCGAGAAGACGGCTTTTTGGGGTTGGTGGCTCATGTCTACCAGGCGGACTTTGGGCAGCGCGCCCGCGCCGATGCGGCTGGGCATGGCCAGGCGCACGTAGCGGCCGCCCTCCGACGCGGGGCGGCTGTGCTGCCAGCTTTCCAGCGACGGGGTGGCCGAGCCGAGCAGCACTTTGCAGGGCGCGGTGCCGGGGTGGGCCTGGGTTGCCAAGCGGGTTTCCAGCTGGCTGCGGTAGACGGCTAGGTCGCGGGCCGAGTAGCGCGCGCCCTCAGTCTGTTTGTAGCTGGGGTCGTGCTCTTCATCGACGACGATGAGCTTCAGCCCCGGCAGGGAGGCAAATACCGCCATCCGCGTACCCAGCACGATGCGCGCCGTGCCCGCGTGGGCGGCCAGCCAGCTTTTGAGCCGCTGCGGCGGGGTCATGCCGCTGTGCATGGAGACGACGGCCGCCGCGCCAAAGCGGGGCTCGAAGCGCTCGCGGAAACGGGCCTCCAGCTGGGGGGTGAGGTTGATCTCGGGCACCATCACCAGCGCCTGGGCGGTGGGGTCGCGGTCCAGCAGGCGCTGCACCAGTTGCAGGTACACCTCGGTCTTGCCGCTGCCGGTGGCGCCAAACAGCAGGAAGGGCCCGGCTTGGGACTCAAATTGGGCGATGGCGCTTATTTGCTCTGCGCTAGCAGCTACTGAATTGATAGCGTTTGCTGAATTTTCATCCACCGTAGCGCGGGGGCGT
>CANFZJ010000275.1 GCA_947451445.1 Comamonadaceae bacterium | reverse complement strand
GTCACCGGGCTGTTTGTGGCCATCAGCATGTGCACCGGCGGCGGTGCCTGGGACAACGCCAAGAAGTACATCGAAGACGGCCACCATGGCGGCAAGGGCAGCGAGACGCACAAGGCCGCCGTCACCGGCGACACCGTGGGCGACCCGTACAAGGACACGGCCGGCCCGGCCGTCAACCCGCTGATCAAGATCATCAACATCGTGGCCCTGCTGATCGTGCCGCTGGTGATGCAAATCCATGGCGGGTAACTAATTACACCCCCAGGCTGCACACTGCGTGTTTCCGCCACCCCCCTTGCAGGGGGCGAACCCAGTGGCCCGGCAAAGCCGGTTCCACGGGTTCCCTGGGTTGAGATCCGTTGTGCCCGCCGCTGGGTGGTGAATAGTTACAAAATTCATCACCTAAATAAGACCCCAGCGCATGCGGTACCTGCGCTAGGCGCTATGGTATATATAGCAAAATGCGGCGATGAACCCCACCTCCACCGCATTCACCCTCGCCCTGCACGGCGGCGCAGGCACGCTGGCCCGCGCCCACATGACGCCTGAAAAATCTGCCGCCTACCACGCAGGCCTGCGCCGCGCGCTGGAGGCTGGGCGGGTGCTGCTGGCCGGTGGTGGCAGCGCGCTGGATGCCGTGACGGCGGCGGTCATGGCGCTGGAGGACGACCCGCTGTTCAACGCAGGCCGGGGCGCAGTGTTCACCCGTGCGGGCACGCATGAGATGGACGCCGCCCTCATGGACGGCCAGCACCACGCCGCTGGGGCCATTGCGGGCATCTGTGGGCCGCGCAACCCGATTTTGGCGGCGCGGGCGGTGCTGGAGCAGTCAGCACACGTGTTTCTGGTCGGCGACGGCGCGCTGGCCTTTTGCCGCGCCCAGGGGCTGGCGATGGAAGACCCCTGCTATTTTTTCACCCAGCCCCGCTGGGACGCACTGCAAGCCACGCTGGCAGGCACGCAAGACAACGACCCGGCGCGCAAGCACGGCACCGTGGGCGCGGTGGCGCGCGACCAGCACGGCCACCTGGCAGCGGCCACCTCCACCGGTGGCATGACGGCCAAAGCGCCGGGCCGGGTGGGCGACAGCCCGGTCATCGGCGCGGGTACCTGGGCCGATGACGCCAGCTGCGCGGTATCGGCCACCGGCCATGGCGAGGTCTTCATCCGCTTTGCGGCGGCACACGACATCGCCGCCCGGCTGCTCTACGCGGGGCAAAGCCTGGACACGGCTGCACACGGGGTGGTGGCGGAATTGGCGCGGGTCGGGGGCTCGGGCGGGGTGATTGCAGTGGACAAAAACGGGGCGTTTGCGCTGCCGTTCAACTGCGAAGGCATGTACCGTGGCGTGGTCACGGCAGACGGTGCATTGCGCACCGCCATTTTTGACGAGCCGTTGTCGAACTACGCCAACGGCTAATGCCTCAAATTACTGGATAACGGTGACTTCCACGCGGCGGGCTTCGGCGTTGCTGCCGCTGCCGGTCATCATTTCGGGCTTGACCAAATCCATCTTGTCGGCGGCCACGCCCAGGGCGGCCAGCGTGTCACGCACGGCAAAGGCGCGCAATTTGGACAGTTCTTCGTTCTTGGCCTGGTCGCCCGTGGTGTCGTGAAAGCCGCTGATGCGCACCGACTTGCCGGTGGCCACAGCCTTGACCACTTCGGCCAGTGCGGCATTGGCACCGGTGGCGATGTCGGCCTTGGCGCTGGCGAAGTAGAACTTGACGACGCCGTCCACCACCTTGACGCTGGCACCGTCCACTTCAACCACTTCCACGGCCGCAGCAGCCGGTTTCTTCATGTGGGTCTTGTAAATACCCAGGCCGATCACCAGCCCGATCACAGCGGCAATCACAGCCAACAAAATGGCCAATACAACGCCGGGGGTGGTGTTGTCGTCGTCAGAAGAAAACATGTTTTTTTGCTCCAAAAAATAAGAAATGGATTGTAGGGGCCGAAGAATAACTGGCCGGCCCCGTAAACCAAGGTATTGCCCCTTCGCCCCTTGTTCACCCCGCTGGGCCAGCACCAAACCACCATTTTTTTCACAGCAACGCTACAGAAATATACAAAACAGGTACCGCCCCGCCACAAAGAGTAACAAAATGTCTTTCCTGCGCGGCTTCTGTTCGTTCAGCCTCTAAAAAACCGAGACATACCATGCCCTCCTTCATCTCAAATCTATCCGTCGCAAAGCGCCTTGGCCTAGGCTTTGCCCTGGTTCTCGTGCTGTCCCTGGTCAGTGTGCTGGTCGGTATCACGCGCTTGAATGCGGTAGCCCAGGCAACGCAAATGATGGTGGCCAACCCCGTCAAAACCGAGCGGCTGGTCAGCGACTGGTACCGCAACATCCATACCGGTGTACGCCGCACCTCGGCCATTGCCCGTAGCAGCGACGAGTCTTTGGCCACCTATTTTGCGGAAGACCAGGCCGCGTCCACGCAAAGCTCCAGCGAATACCAAAAAGCCATTGAAGCGCTGATGGAAACCCCGCAAGAAAAAGCCCTGTTTGCCGAGATTGGCGAGCAACGCAAGAGCTACCTGTCGGCCCGCAATGCCATCAGCGCCCTCAAAAAAGAAGGCAAGGCCGATGAAGCCAACCGCATGCTGGACGAGAAGTTTGCGCCCGCCGCCAAGCTCTACATCGCCAAAGTGGAAGAGCTGCTGAACAACCAGCGCAGCGAAATCGACAGACTGGCCTCGGAGATTAAAGACAACTCGGCCAACAGCCGCACCCTGCTGATCGCCCTGGGCGGCCTCAGTCTGCTGCTCAGCGCCACCTGCGCCTGGCTGCTGACCAGCTCCATTACCGGCCCGCTGGCCCAGGCCAACGCCGTGGCCCGCCAGGTGGCTACAGGTGACCTGACCGCCCATATTGACTACCAGAGCAAGGACGAACTCGGCCAACTGCTGTCCAGCCTGCACACCATGCAAACCAGCCTGGTGCAGGTGGTGGCCAACGTGCGTTCGGGTTCAGAGGGCGTGGCCACCGCCAGCGCCGAAATCGCCCAGGGCAACAACGACCTGAGCGCCCGTACCGAGAACCAGGCCAGCGCGCTGGAGCAAACCGCCGCGTCGATGGAAGAGCTGGGCTCCACCGTGAAGCAAAACGCCGACAGTGCGCGCCAGGCCAACCAGCTGGCGATGAGCGCGTCTACCGTGGCCATCCAGGGCGGTGCCGTGGTCAGCCAGGTGGTGGAGACCATGAAGGGCATCAACGACAGCTCGAAGAAGATCAGCGACATCATCAGCGTCATCGACGGCATCGCCTTCCAAACCAACATCCTGGCCCTGAACGCCGCCGTGGAAGCCGCCCGTGCCGGAGAGCAAGGCCGGGGCTTTGCGGTGGTGGCCAGCGAGGTACGCAACCTGGCCGGGCGCAGCGCCGACGCCGCCAAAGAGATCAAGACACTCATCAGCGCCAGCGTAGAGCGGGTAGCCCAGGGCACCACCCTGGTGGACCAGGCCGGTACCACCATGACCGAGGTGGTCGGTGCCATCCGCCGGGTGACCGACATCATGGGCGAGATCAGTGCCGCCAGCAACGAACAGGCCACCGGCGTGGCCCAAGTGGGCGAAGCCGTGACCCAGATGGACCAGGCCACCCAGCAAAACGCCGCTTTGGTAGAAGAAATGGCCGCCGCCGCCAGCAGCCTGCGCACCCAGGCGCAAGACTTGGTGCAAGTAGTAGCGGTGTTCAAGCTAGGCTGACCAAGGCCCAGAACAGGCTTGCAGGGGGCGAACCCTGCAGCAAACCCAAACGGCCGCCATACCTGCGCAGGCGGGAATGACAGTGACTAGCATTGTTTGGGTCTTGCATCTTTTTAAGCCAAATCGGCCTCAAGCGCACATTCCACCTGCGCTAATAGCTACTAAACCTGTAGCAAACCCGCCACCTGCAGCGCCAATGCCTCCACCCCGGCAGGCGATAGGTCTTGCGTCTCCAGCGTCTGCCGCGTGGGCCATTGGCTGAAGTTGTTGCTTTGCGAACGGGCGTAGTGCAGGTCGTAGTGCAGCGCCATCAACTCGGCAAACAGCGGGGCCAAGTCGCCCGCCAGCGCCCAGTCTTGCCAGCGCGCCACCACCTGTTTGCCGTGCAGGTCTTTCATCAGCCCCAGTTTGTCGGCCAGCGCCTGCGGGGCGTCGCCCAGGTAGGCGTAGTCGCGCAGCAGGTAGTCCAGCCGGGCTTGCGGTGTGGCGCTGATTTCGATGCAGGGGCTGGCGCGCAGGCGCAGCAGCAGCGGCGTGGGCAGGGTCAGGCGGCCGATCTTGCGGCTTTCGCCTTCTATGTACAGCGGGCGGGCCGGGTCCAGGCCGTCCAGCACCTGGGCGATGCCGGTTTCAAACGCAGTTTGCGACGGCTGGGGTTGGCCGGGCACGGCGCCCAGGATGGAGCCCTTGTGGACGGCCAGTCCCTCCAGGTCCAGCACCTGGTGGCCCTGGGCGGCCAGGGCCTGCAGCACGCTGGTTTTGGCGCTGCCGGTAGCGCCCACCAGCACCCGCAGCGGCAGCGTGGGACAGCGCGCCTCCAGCAAATCAATGACGTGGCGACGCCAGGTTTTGTAGCCACCGGACAGCTGCTGCGCGTCCCAGCCCACCAGCCGCAGCCAAGCCACCATGGAGCCGCTGCGCAGCCCGCCGCGCCAACAGTAGACCAGCGGCTT
>CANFZJ010000274.1 GCA_947451445.1 Comamonadaceae bacterium | reverse complement strand
GCCTGCGCGCCACCCGGCTGCAGGTCTACAAACGCGGCAAGCTGCTGGCCCAGACACCGGCCAACACCGCGCGGTTGCAGTTACCCGGGCGGCCCGCGCAGACCGATTGGATGCTACGAAAAGCAGAGTAAAAACCACATGCTTTTTAGGGCGATAGCGCTGGTAGAACCTGCGCTAGGCGCTACGTATTCAATAGCAAAATCTACACCACGTTCTCAAACACCGGGTGCAGCTCGTCGGCCCATATCTGCAGCTCGGCCTGGTCGATGTGCAAATGGGCCATGCAAGCGCCACCAAACAGCGCCCATTCCTGCGACTCCCGCGTGCCCTCGTGCAGGGCCACCAGGTGCTCAGCCACCAAGGACATGGCGACCAGGTTGCGCACCTCGGGCGGGATGCTGGCGGTGGCCAGAATGTTGAAGTCGTGGTGCAGGCGCACCGCGGCCGTCACCACCGGCGGCAGCTTCCAGGTCTTGGCCACCAGGGCGCCCACCACCGCGTGGTCGGTTTTGTGGGCGGCATTTTCGGTGGCGGTAAAGCTGCGGTCCTGCCGGGCCAGGGCCTCAGCCAGCGTGCCCGCGTAGCCCTTCAGGCCCTGCAGCATCACCGGTATGCCCACATGGCAGAACAGGCCGCAGGTTTGCGCCACCTCCACGTCCATGCTGTACATGTGGCGGGCGATATAGGCCATGGCCAGGGAGCGGCGGGTCGAGGTCTCCCAAAAATGCTCCAGCAAGGCCGAATTCACGCGAATCGCGTGGCGGGTGAAGAAGCCTGTCAACACCCCCACCGTCTGCTTCACGCCCAGCATGGCAATCGCCTCGCCCACGGTACGGGCCGGGCGCGCGCGGGCAAACAAGGGGCTGTTGGAATAGCGGATCAAGGCCGCCGCCATGGCCACGTCGCGGCTGGCGATGCGGGCAATGGCCTGCGGGTCCGGGTCGCCGCCCTACACTTCGCGCTGCAGCTCCACCAGCAGCTCGGGGCACGGGGGGATCACGATATCGCGGACGGCGCCTCTGGCTTTAACGGTTTCAAGCTCTTGGTCTATCTCTGCCAGCTGCATGGGAGTTCCTTATGGCCTTCAATTATGCCGGGGGCCAACGCGAAAACCACGCGGGCTGCGGCTAGAATCGCCCGGTCAGGAGAGAGCTTTCCCCAGGAAAGCCGCCGAAGGCGCAGGACCCCGCTACGTGGGTCTGAACGCTCAGGCAAAAGGACTGACAAGCGTTTCTTTGAAACGTCTCCCCCTGGAGAGAAACCCGCCCTGAGCGGGTTCACCGAAGGCGCAACCCGCAGTCGGCTCGGCACCACCGCCCAGCCCACCCGGCGAATCGCTCAGGTAAAGCGGACAGCGGGGGCCACACATGGCTGATTTGGCCATGATTCCACTGTGTCCCCCTGAAAGTACCGCTATGTCCGACCTGCCTGCATCGCTACATTTAACCCCCCTGAACGCCCTGCACCTCGAACTCGGTGCCCGCATGGTGCCTTTTGCGGGCTACAGCATGCCGGTGCAATACCCCGCAGGGTTGATGGCCGAGCACCACCACACCCGTACGGCGGCGGGCCTGTTTGACGTGTCGCACATGGGCCAGTTGCGCCTGGTCGGGCCGGATGCCGCCGCTGCGTTTGAAACCCTGGTGCCGGTGGACGTGATCGACCTGCCCGTGGGCAAGCAGCGCTACGGCCTGCTGCTGAACGAGGACGGCGGCATTCTGGACGACCTGATGTTTTTTAAGCGTGCTGACGACATCTTCGTGATCGTCAATGGCGCCTGCAAGGTGGCCGACATCGCCCACATCCAGGCCCAGATCGGACTGCGCTGCGAAGTCATCCCCATGCCGGAGATGGCGCTGCTGGCGCTGCAAGGCCCCACAGCGGTAGATGCACTGTCGCGCTTGGCCCCTGGCGTAGAAAAACTGGTGTTCATGACTGGCGGCCACTTTATTGTTGCGGGCATCCCCTGCTTTTTGACCCGCAGCGGCTACACCGGCGAAGACGGTTTTGAAATCTCCGTCCACAACGACCACGCAGAAGCTTTGGCCCGCACGCTGCTGGCCCAGCCGGAAGTCAAACCCATTGGCCTGGGCGCCCGCAATTCGCTGCGCCTGGAAGCCGGGCTGTGCCTGTACGGCAACGACCTGGACCCGACCACCACCCCGGTCGAAGCGGGCCTGAACTGGGCCATCCAAAAGGTGCGCCGCACGGGCGGTGCGCGGGCGGGCGGATTCCCAGGTGCTACAAAAATACTAGCTGGCCTCGCAGGTGGGATAAGCGCAAATGGCATATTAACCAGAAAACGCGTAGGACTCATCGCCTTGGAACGGATTCCGGTCCGTGAGCACACCGCCCTGCACGACACGGCGGGCAACGCCATCGGCGAAGTCAGCAGCGGCCTGCTCGGCCCCACGGTGGACAAACCGATTGCGATGGGCTACGTGGCGCCAGAATTTGCCACCATCGGTACCCGCATCCACGCCATCGTGCGCGGCAAAATCGTGCCGATGGAAGTCACATCCATGCCTTTCACCCCGAACCGCTACTTTCGCGGCTGATTTCACCCTGAAAACCGCAATTCCCTTGGAGCGCCAGAGGCGACTCCAAGGGAACTGCGGTTTTCAGGCTCATTATTTTTAAAGGAGCCTCCCCATGACCATGCATTACACCGAAGACCACGAATGGCTGACCATCGAGGGCGACGTCGCCACCGTCGGCATCACCACCCACGCGCAAGACGCCCTGGGTGACGTGGTGTTTGTCGATCTGCCCGAAATCGGCGCTACTTTTGCCCAAAAAGACGTGGCTGGCGTGGTCGAGTCGGTCAAGGCCGCGGCCGATGTGTACATGCCCCTGTCGGGCACCGTCACCGAAGTCAACGAAGCCCTGCGCGCCGACCCGGCCCTGGCCAACACCGACCCGCAAGGCGCGGGCTGGTTCTTCAAGGTGAAGCTGTCCGCACCTGCGGAAATCGCCGCCTTGCTGGACGAAGCGGCCTATACCGCTTTTAGCGCCTAAAAGTTAACACCCCCAGGCTGCAGCGCTGCGCGTCTTTCGCCAATCCCCTTGCAGGGGGCAACACCAGCAGCCTGGCAAAGCCAGTTCTGCGGTGTTTCTGGGAAAGACACGTGCCGCCTGCTTGAGCCGTTCCCACCTTTACTCCAAACGAAGCGCCTCGCCATGACGATCTCCCTGCACGAACTCGAAAACTCCAGCGAATTCATCGCCCGCCACATCGGCATTGATGCTGCCGATGAAACCCTGATGCTGGAAGTGATTGGCTCCCGTTCGCGCCGGGACCTGATCGACGGCATCGTGCCGCGCGCTATTCGCCGTAGCACGCCGATGGACCTGCCCGCACCCGTGACCGAGGCGGCAGCGCTGGCCGAGCTGAAAGCCATCGCCAGCCAGAACCAGGTGCTCAAGAGCTTCATCGGCCAGGGCTACTACGGCACCCACACGCCGGGCGTGATCCTGCGCAACATTTTGGAAAACCCCGCCTGGTACACCGCCTACACGCCCTACCAGGCCGAAATCTCGCAGGGCCGCATGGAGGCACTGGTCAACTTCCAGACCATGGTGTGCGACCTGACCGGCATGCCCATCGCCAACGCGTCCATGCTGGACGAAGCCACCGCCGCCGCCGAGGCCATGACGCTGGCCAAGCGCTCTGTCAAAGCCAAGGGCAACACCTTCATCGTCAGCGGCGACTGCCATCCGCAGACCATTGAAGTCATCCAGACCCGCGCCAAGCCGCTGGGGCTGCAGGTCAAGGTCATCACCTCTGCCGACGAATGGCGTACCGCCATTGCCGCCGACGACTACTTTGCCGCCATGAACCAGTACCCCGCCAGCAGCGGCTGGCTGGCCGACTGGCAGCCCAGCGCCGAGCAAATCCACAGCAAAGGCGCAGCCCTGATCCTGGCCGCCGACCTGCTGGCACTGACCTTACTGAAAGCCCCTGGCGAGATGGGCGCCGACATCGTGGTCGGCACCACCCAGCGCTTTGGCATGCCCATGGGCAACGGCGGCCCGCACGCTGCTTACATGGCCTGCCGCGACGCGTACAAGCGCTCGCTGCCCGGCCGTCTGGTGGGGGTGAGCGTGGACGTGCACGGCAACCCGGCCTACCGGCTGGCGCTGCAAACCCGCGAGCAGCACATCCGCCGCGAAAAAGCCACCTCTAACATCTGTACCGCGCAGGTATTGCCAGCCGTCATCGCCAGCATGTACGCCGTCTACCACGGCCCGCAGGGCCTGACCCGCATCGCCCAGCGCGTCAGCACCTTGACCAGCATCCTGGCCCAGGGCCTGGGCCAGCTAGGCTTTACCGCCATGCACCACGACACGGCCTTCGACACGCTGTGCTTCAAAACCGATGACGCTACAAATTCAATAGCTGCCCGCGCACTATCCATGGGCGCAAACGTGCGAATCGCCTGGAAAAACTACATTTGCGTCTCGCTCGACGAAACCAGCACCCGTGACGATGTGGCGCTGGTCTGGTCGTTCTTTGCCCAAGACGGCCAAACCCTGCCGAGCGTGGAAGCGCTGGAGGCCACCGCCCCGTCGCTGATCCCCGCAGAGCTGCGCCGCACCAGCCCATTCCTGACGCACCCGGTGTTCAACACCCACCACAGTGAAACCGGCATGCTGCGCTACATCCGCGCCTTGAGCG